>NZ_CP013341.1:2706398-3007109 GCF_001455205.1 Nitrosomonas ureae | reverse complement strand
GGCGTGCCGCTGACTCAATCAGCGTGGCATCAATGACCGCTCCTGTCGCACCCTTGATCATCAATCCGTGGGATTGAAGCTGTTCATTAATAGTGGCCAGCAGATCATCTAGCCGGTCGTTGGTTATTAGCCGGTTACGAAACCGGCACAAAGTGGTTTCATCCGGTATCGCATCCGACAAGGACAGTCCGCAAAATTGCAGAAAATCAATGCGTACACACAGTGCTTGCTCCAACGCAGCGTCCGATAAACTATGCCACTGACCTAGCAGGATCGCTTTGAACATCAACAACCCATCAAACGGCTCTTGGCCTCCACCATGCGATAACTCGCGCTTGTATAAACCCGTAAGTTTCGGACGTAATTCCTCCCACTCAATTAGGCCTTCAATCTTCAACAGAACATTATCTCGATTCAATCGCTCTGCTAATTCCAGTGTTCCAAAACTCATCTGCATCTTTTGCTCCAGCTGTCTTTTAACTCCCTCTATTTTAGTTGGTTATTGCACTGCCAGGCGAGGTTGTGCAGGAATCTTCTAGATCAATTACTTAAAAATACTGAGATGCAAATGATCACTCACCATAACAACAACCAACTGAATCTATTCAACTAAATTGCCGGACACTACTGAGAGCGCATAAATTGAAAATTATCGTTTGCGGTCTGGGACTCATTTTTTCATTCGGATTTGATTAATTTTGTGCGGGTGAAGTTGAGAAGATTGATGCGTTGTATCAATCCGGAAAAAAGGCGGATGTGTAAACCCGCTTCATTTATGTGCTGATTCAGTAGGATGCGACTGGGTATCAAGGGTTAAGAAGCGATCTTAATCTTCTATGCGGCTAATGGTGGAAATTTCGCGAAGGTGTCTGAGGCCGCGAATAACTTGTGAGAGATGAAGTCTATTGTTAACTTGCAGAACGAAGCGCATGTGCATGTAATTACTTTCACTTTCCATGACAATATCGTCAATATTTGAATCGGCTTTGGCTATTTCAGCGGCAACCCGCGCTAATACGCCTTGTTTATTGACCGCGACGATTTTAATCGCGGCTTCAAAAGTGCGAGTGATATCTTTTCCCCAGGTGACGTTCAGACAATTTTCCTGACTTTTGGCGCTGTGTGAGATATTACCGCAATTCAGCATGTGAATAATCAGGCCGGAATCTTTTTTGATGAGGCCGACGATGGCGTCTCCCGGTATCGGGCGGCAACATTTGGCAAATTGGACCGCCAGACCTTCAGTTCCCATGATGGTAATAGGAGTAGCCGCTTTTTCATGGGAAACGGATTCTGCCGGCGTTGTCAGCCGCTTCGCTACAATAGCCGGAAGCTGTTTGCCCAGAGCCATTTCCGTAAATAATTCTTCCCTGGATTTGACACCGCTATCGCGCACTAACTTATCCCACTGTATCGCGGTAATAGAATCCGGATCGATATTAAATGAAGTTAGCGCCTGATTTAACATGCGCTCACCTAATTTAATCGATTCATCGTATTGAATTGTCTTGAGAAAATGGCGAATATGGGAACGTGCTCTACCGGTTGCGACATAGCCGAGCCAGGATGGGTTGGGCTTGGCATACGGCGCTGTAACGATTTCTATGCGATCTCCACTTTTTAGTTTTGTGCGTAATGGCGCATTTTCACCATTAATTTTGGCGGCAACGCAGCAATTTCCGACATCGGAATGAACCGCATAGGCAAAGTCGACGGCGGTTGATCCCCGTGGTAGCGTCAATATCTTACCTTGTGGAGTGAAAACAAAGACATCGCTAGGGAATAAATCGATTTTAAGATGTTCCAGAAACTCGGATGAATCCGTTGAGCTGCTCAATGTTTCCATTAAATTTTGCAGCCACTGGCTGGTTTTTAAATGTAGTTCATCAAAATTTCCATCCAGATTTTTATAGAGCCAATGGGAAGCTACCCCATTTTCAGCAATTCGATGCATTTCAGCCGTGCGAATTTGTATTTCGATGGGGATGCCGAATGGACCCAGTAATGTGCTATGCAAGGATTGGTAATCGTTATTTTTGGGAATCGCTATATAGTCTTTGAATTTTCCTGGAATTGGCTTGTACAGGCTGTGCAGCATTCCTAACGCAATATAACATGAGGGAATGTCTTTGACGATTACACGGAAACCGTAGATATCAAGTACTTCAGAGAATGATAAATGTTTCTCTACCATCTTGTTATAAATGCTGTACAGATGTTTCTCGCGTCCGGTCACTTCGGTTTCCAAATGCGCTTCTTTTAGTTTTAGCGAAATGGTTTCCAGAATTTTTCCAACAACTTCACGGCGATTGCCACGCGCTGCTTTGGTCGCTTTTACCAGTACTTTATAGCGCATGGGGTAGGAATATTTAAAACCCAGTTCCTGTAGTTCCTGGTAGATATTGTTAAGCCCTAACCGGTGGGCGATAGGCGCATAAATTTCCAGTGTTTCACGGGCGATGCTGCGTTGCTTTGCCGGGAGCATGACTTCCAGCGTCTGCATATTGTGCAAGCGGTCTGCCAGCTTTATCAGAATGACACGGACATCCCGCGCCATAGCCAGCAGCATTTTGCGAAAATTTTCAGCCTGAGCTTCTTCTTGTGTTTGGAATTGAATTTTTGCAAGTTTGGAAACACCGTCAACCAGTTCCGCAACTGGTTCACCGAATCTTTCGCTGATTTCCGCTTTGGAGATATCGGTATCTTCTACAACATCATGCAATAGGGCCGCTGTCAGCGTAGGGGCGTCGAGATGTAACTTGCTTAAAATTCTCGCGACGGCTACAGGATGAGAAATGTAAGGTTCCCCGGACTTGCGGAATTGTCCTGAGTGAGCACCTAAACCGAATGAATAAGCATTTTTGAGTTGAATAATATCTTCTGGTTTAAGATACTTCGATGTTTCTGAGAAAAGAAAATCCGCTTCTGGCATTGAATTTAACTCATTGAGTATGCGTCATCAAATTACATAATATTTAAGTACTGGATTCTAAGTTTAAATCAAAAATTGATACTTTTTGGCTTTGGGCCTGGTATCCGACAGATTGATGAGAAGTAGCCAGGCCTAAAAAATTACCAGGGTTTATGGGACTTGTATTATTGAAGTTGATTTACATATTTCTTGGGTTAAGAATCTCCAGCCCCACTTTGCCATGCGCAACTTCACGCAGCGCTACGACCGTAGGTTTGTCGCGCCCTGCTTCAACCAAAGGAGCAGAGCCAATTGCCAATTGTCTTGCGCGCGCTGTTGCAACAAGAGTCATATCAAATCGATTGGGTATTCTTTTTAAACAATCATCAACAGTAATTCGCGCCATTTCATTCACCTAAATTATGATAATAAGATGTAAATTTTACAGTAAAAAAAATGAAATGATGGTGTTTATTCATTTATCAATAACACCTATGACGATAGTTGGGCAACCAAAGTTCGGTGTTTCATTATTTGCCGTTCCGTCTTCAAGCGTTCAGCTTTGACAATGCAAATCAGATCTTTGAGCGCTTCATCTAGGTTGTTGTTAACAATGATGTAATTAAACTCTGCGATATGATTGATTTCTTCACGAGCCGCCATAAGTCGTTTTTTGATGACCTCGGAATTATCCTGTGCGCGAGTTTTTAGCCGGGTTGCCAGTACTTCGACTGAGGGTGGGAGAATAAAAATGCCGATAGAATGAGGAAAAATTTGCTGTATTTGCTTTGCTCCCTGGCAATCTATTTCAAGCAAAATATCCTGCCCGGATGTCATGGCGTCATTGAGCCAGTGTTGCGAGGTACCGTAAAGATTGCCATAAACTTCTGCGCTTTCTACAAATTCGCCATTGAATAGCATTTGTTTGAATTTTTCTTCATTCACAAAGTGATAGTCGCGGCCATTGATTTCTCCAGTGCGGGGGGGGCGAGTGGTGTGTGAGATGGATAAACTTAGATTCAAACCCGATTGCAGTAATTCCCGGACCAGACTGGTTTTTCCGGCCCCTGATGGTGCACTGATAATAAATAAACAACCTGGCGTTTTAATCATGGTACTTGTACCCAATCAACTTTATACGTCAATAATTTCTTATTTTGAGTTAAGAGCGATCAGTATCTGCCCTTTCAGAATTCTAACAAGCTTCGCTTCATCGTGGGTTATTCCTTCAAGCGATTCTGTTTCACGATCTGCATAAATTAAACCAATTGGTTTTTTATTAACTATTAGGGGAAGTACAAGGATGCTGCACGCATCAGGTAATAAAGTTGTATGCCACAGGGGCATAAGTTTACGTATTCTGGGTATAAAAGCATTTGCAATGACGATATCTATATTTCTTTGCATTGCAAGATGAAATAAATCATTGGTCGGTATAGTAGAAAAATTGAAACCTTTCTGATATTCCAAATTCTTTTTTCCTAATGAGCTGCGTGCACGAAATGAATTCATTTTAGAATCTTTTAAGCATAAGGTAATAAAACGAAATCCAAGTGCGGAGTAAAGAGAATCCAAACCCAGGTTGATAAGATTTTCCAGTCTATAATCACCCGATGCCATCATCTCCGTTGTTTTTTGAATACCATTTAATAGTAATGGGGATGCATTATAGGGTTTGTTGCATGCATAGCGCTCGGTAATTTGCAAATTATGAGGTTCATCGTTATTGATTGTCAGTTCATTGATTAAATTTTCTTCCGCAGCAATATCGAATTCGCAATGCGTTGAATCCTGACTGATTTTATTATTCTTATCCAAAGATTCCAAATCTGCGCTGACGAGAAGTTCACGCGTTTCCAAAGTAGCTTTACTGATTAATTCATTCAGTATGGGTATAGTCAGACTAAACACTTTGCCAAAACGATTAAGCAATTTTTCTTTTAGTTCGATTTCCTCGGCAATTAAGTTAGTACCTAAAACAAGTGGTGCGGCTTTTTCACAAAATTCTGCAGCTATCTGCATCCATTCTTGTTTATTCTTAGGTGTGATCAAGGCACCGGATGGTTTTGCGCTGAGGGCCTGAATCACGTTGACAGGCACATTCCATTCTTCTAACAAAGCTTCCGTCAAAGTATCAAGGCTGAAGCCAAGTACCAGCATGGATGCCTGTGGGGGCGTGTGCTGACCTTGAGTGACAAGAGCCATCATTGAGTGATAAAGATCGGGCTCATAAGTAGCTAGCAAAATACGCCCAAGATTTTTGAATAAAGCAGCAATAGAAACTTCTTCGATATCTTTGGTAAATGGAGTTAGCGCAGCCAATTTACGACTAATTACGCTTGCTGCCAGCGCATGAATTAATTCGATACGTACATGTGAGGCATGTTTTGCTGGCATTCCATCGACTAACAATATAGCCAATGCACTGGTTTTGACAGAATCAAATCCTAGTAGGAATATTGCTTTATTAATGCTGGAAATTTCCTTATTCGTAATCGCTTTAAACGCGGCCGAATTAGATAAACGCAGGATTTTTTGGGTTAATGAAACATCGGATAAAACATAATAAGATAACTGTTGTATCGACTGATCATCCGATGAGGACAGCTTTACAATGCGCGCGATGGAACTGCCAAGCGCCGGAAGATTGGGATCATCGGTGACGGCATCGATCAGACGGTCTTTTAAGGTTTTGGTGCCGCTTTTTATTTTTGTCGTAAAAACTAAGGAATTTGATGAGTCTTGAGAGAAATAAGGTTTTTGTATAGAGCCCATTGTAATGTTATTTTCTATAAGATATTGATGTATATAATATAATGGGTTGTTTGGCTATTCATATCAGATACTTTATTTGAATGCTAAAGGAATGAAGTTTTTCTGTTTTTAAGTTATCGACACGAATAGGAATTGATTGATATTAAAGTTAATCTCTAGCAGGTTTAATTGCCCCCAGGGGGTGAGCTGTTCACTTAAACACCCCGCCACGCTTGGCGAAATAATTCTGATGATATTCTTCTGCGTCATAAAATTGGCTGGCAGGTAAAATTTGCGTTACGATCGGATCTCGCCAGCGTCTGCTTATCTCGAGTTTATCCTTGGATTCCCTTGCGGATCTTTCTTGCTCTGGTGTGAAATAAAAGATGACAGAACGGTACTGTTCTCCAATATCAAAACCTTGTCGATCTTGCGTCGTCGGGTCATGGCAGTTCCAGAATTCGTTTAGCAGGGCTTCAAAAGAGATTTCATCGTCATCGTATTCCACTAATACTACTTCAATATGGCCGGTAGTGCCGGAGCAGACCTCAGCATAAGTCGGATGGACGGTGTGTCCGCCGGAATAACCGCAGGTGACGTTTGTAACCCCTTTATTGCGCCGGAAAGCTGCTTCGACTCCCCAGAAACACCCCGCTCCAAAAATGATTTTGTTGGTACTCATTAATATTTCTCATTATTCCGTGCGTGCTTTTTCTATCAGTCTTTCAAGGGTTTTAATGGTATCCTGTGGTGTTGCACCCATACTCCCACTGGTGAGAAATTTTCCATTAATAACCAAAGCGGGAACACCATTAAGCTGATATTGACGGGTCATTTGTGTCGACTTTGCTACCTGATTTTGTACGGTAAATGAATTGTAAGCACTTTCAAATTTTTCTCTGTCGATACCCTGTTTTTCGATCCAGTCAAATAAAACAGATTCATTATGCAAATCAATTTTGTCGCGATGAATGGCATCATATATCTTATCGTTCAGCGTATCGGCTTGTGCCATGGCTTCTATAGCATAATAGATTTTGGCGGCGGTCGCCCAGTTCGCGCGAAGAATAGCGGGTACGTAACGGAAGCTAACATCACCCGGGATATTCATCAGCCAGGTTTTAAGATGTGGATGCAAACTATAACAATGCGGGCATCCGTACCAGAAGAACTCCAGAACTTCGATGTTGGCGCTATCCTCAGTAGGTTGGGATTTGGCCAGAACAATATAATCCTTACCTTCAACAATATCGGTTTGCGCACTGGCTATATTGATAAAACCAAAAGTCGACACTAAGAACAAAACTGCAAGGAACTGATAGCGATTCATTTTAATCCCCTCATAAAAAAAGTGCTTCATTGATACCGGATTCTGTGTGCAGGTAAGCTCGATTAAGCGAAGCTTAAACCTATTTTATTGTATTCTGATAAGGTGAGTGTCTATGCCGTTTTCTTTCAGAGAATTACTGGTTTCATCGCTATCTGATTTGTTTGTAAAAGGACCGATCCGTACTCTATACCAGATTCCTTTCTCGGCTAAATCGATCGATTGTACGGATGCAAACACACCGATCAGGGCGAGCCGTGCTTTAAGGTTCTCTGCCTCATCATTTTTTCTGAATGCACCAGCCTGTAAAAAGATTTTTTCTTTCACAGCTGGAAGAGAGTTAACTTGAGGCGAAATAAGCTGTTGCGCTTGTGGAATGGGTTGTTTGAGTTCAGCGGGAAGCATGCGTGATGGAATAGTGGCGATCTGTTGAGGGGATGTTTCGGACGTGCTGCCAGAGCCCGGTAAAGTTGGTTGCGATGAGAATTCCGTTGGCCTGTTGCGGATATCCGGTGTTCGGGCAGGCACTTGCGGTTGCGCGGGCAGCTCAGCGATTTTTCGATACTCATGATCGATCTCGGGTTCATCAATACCTGGCAATATCTTGTAAAAATCAAACCGGGGTTTTTCTTCCACCAATTTTGTCGGTTCTTCCTGTAAAGGTATTGCAGGTGTTTTAAGTGTTGCGGTAGTTAGCTGAGTTGGATTCTTTTCAGATGTGCTGACTGTTTTTTCAGTAGGTAAGAACGGGCTGGGCGCATAGGTAAGATATAACCATATGCCAATTGCGCTTGCAAGACCTAAAGCATAACCGACAAATCCACCCAAGAATGCTGAGCCTCCCTTTTCATTTGCGGATTTGGTTGAAGATTTGCGAGTTTTATAATCTCGACTCATGAGTGTCCTTAATTAATGATTAGGTTACATTTTATCAGGTGCACTCACACCCAGTAACGTTAAACCGTTATGCAATACCTGACGAACCGATGCGATCAGCGCCAACCTGGCATGTTGCAGTGGAATTTCAGGCACCAGAAAACGCGTTGAATTATAGTAACTATGGAATTCGCTGGCTAGTTCTCTGAGATAAAATGCGATGAGATGTGGCGAAGATTCTTTGGCAGCTATTTCGATAGTATCGGGAAAGTCGATTAGTTTCTGCAGCAGAGCCAACTCAGCCGGAGTGGACAATGCGTCTACGTTAACTTCTTGCAGATCGTCGATATTACCCTCCCATTGCGTTAATACGCTGCATATACGAGCGTGAGCATATTGGACGTAATAAACCGGATTTTCGTTGCTTTGCGATTTGGCCAGATCCATGTCAAAGTCTAAATGCTGATCGCTTTTCCGCATCACGTAAAAAAATCGCGCGGCATCCTTGCCGACTTCCTGGCGTAATTCACGTAATGTGACGAATTCACCGGAGCGGGTAGACATTGGGGCTTTTTTGCCATCGCGGTAAAGTACGGCAAATTGTACCAAAGCGATTTGTAATCTTTCGGCATCCAATTCCAGTGCCTGCAGCGCGCCTTTTACTCGCGGGATATAACCATGGTGATCTGCGCCCCAGATATTGATCACCTGCTCAAAGCCGCGCTCGAATTTATTCAGATGATAAGCAATATCGGAGGCGAAATAGGTAAATTGACCGTTTTCCCGCTGCACAACGCGATCTTTCTCATCGCCAAAATCTGTAGAGCGAAACCAGGTTGCGCCGTCTTGTTGATATAAATGATGTTTCTTTGCCAATAAATCAATTGTGTGTGATACCAAGCCATTGTCATATAGTGATTGTTCTGAAAACCAAGTATCAAATTCAACACCAAACTCCATCAAATCATTGCGACAATCGCCTAATTGCTCAGTGAGCACAAAATTATGTATATACGTATAATCCTGACCCAGTATTTTCTTTGTATTGACAATCAGTTTGTCCAGTTGCTCATCGGTATTTACTGCGGTTGCTCGTACAGCCTCCGGCAAACTATCCAGCAAGAGCTCGGGTTGGTGGACATAACGTTGTGCATGCGCTTGAAAAATTAGTTGCGCCATGGTTCTAACGTATTCCCCTTGATATGCATTTTGCGGAAAAGGAACATGGATGTGATTGAGTTCGAGATAACGCAGCCACGTTGATAGTGTCAAGATATCCATTTGTCGCCCCGCGTCATTAACGTAGAATTCCCGGGATACATCAAATCCTGCTGCAGCCAGGATGTTGGATAAGCTCGCTCCAATCGCTGCGCCACGGCCATGACCAACATGCAGCGGTCCTGTCGGGTTGGCTGAGACAAATTCCACCTGGATTTTTTTTCCTTGGCCAAAGGTACTATTCCCAAATGCATTTTTGCTACGTAATATTAGATGTAGAAATTGTTTTTTGGCGGAATCTTTCAGATACAGATTGATAAATCCCGCACCCGCCACTTCCACTTTCTCCAGATAGGGTGACGATGGCAGTGCATTAATCAATAATTGCGCAATTTCCCGCGGGTTTTTATGTAACGGCTTGGCTAAATGCATGGCCAAATTGCAGGAATAATCGCCATGACTGGCTTGTTTGGTGCGTGTCAGTTCAACACTTATAGCTATGGTTTCAAGAGATGTAATTGCGCTGGATGCTTTCTCGATAAGCGTAATAAAGTGCGTTTTGAAGTTGGGGAAATCAAATGATGTC
Source organism: Nitrosomonas ureae (assembly GCF_001455205.1). Classification (NCBI taxonomy): domain Bacteria; kingdom Pseudomonadati; phylum Pseudomonadota; class Betaproteobacteria; order Nitrosomonadales; family Nitrosomonadaceae; genus Nitrosomonas; species Nitrosomonas ureae. The sequence continues at coordinate 2,997,437 of NZ_CP013341.1, read as the reverse complement.
ATAGTTGAGGGCAAACAGTAATATTAGTTTATGGCGCTGAATAAAAACGTATTGCATACAGATTTATATTTGGATCGTTTGAATGTCAGATAAATTTTATCAGCTGGGCGGCTTCAACCCAAAGATTGCTGACGATGTGTCTCAAAGAGGCAGATTCCTGCGCTAACGGCAACATTCAAGCTTTCGATATTACCCTGCATCGGGATTCGAACCAACTGATCGCAATTTTCCCGCGTCAATCGCCGCAACCCTTTTTCTTCAGAACCGAATACCCAGGCAACTGAACCGCTAATTCGGAAATGAGTTAAATCGTGCTCGGCGTCTTCGGCGGTACCAATAATCCAAATTCCTTGTTCTTTTAATTGTTTTAAAGTGCGTGCCAGATTGGTGACAGATATATATGGCACGGTATCAGCCGCCCCGCTGGAAACCTTGTACACAGTGGGCGTTAATCCAACAGCCCGGTCTTTAGGGGCAATTATTGCATGTACGCCAAAAGCATCGGCGACGCGTAGACACGCACCCAGATTGTGTGGATCTTGGATTCCATCCAACACCAGCAATCGTGCAGGCTCGGTTAATTCATCGAGGATGTCATCAATACCGACATAATTGCTTATACTGTCGATATTGGCCACAATGCCCTGGTGGCGATCGTTGCCCGACATGCTGTTGAGTTTTGATCCAGTGCAGGAAATTACATGGATCTTTTTGTTCTCTGCCAGTTTGATTAATTCCTGCGCGCGTAGATCTGTGCGCGTGGCATCGATAAAAATCTCTTTGATACTATTCGGGTTTTGTCGTAATCGACTGGTAACCGCATGAAAACCAAATATAAAGCGGGTGCTGGGCACGTTTTAATTAAACCTGAAATAATAATAGGACATCACTTACCGCAAAGCGTGTAAGAATAGAAATAGGGCAGGGTGCACAATAGCGCTTTGTGTATATAGGTATTGTAAAGCAATTTCAAATACTAAAGAGGTTTCTTGTTTTTGACTGAACCCTTTATGTTGGACTGCCTTGTTTTCTTTTCCGATTCAGCTATAACAAAATCTATTTTACTGGTTTCCAAATCAACTCGAACCAGCTTGACGTGTATCCGGTCGCCAAGACGATATTGTTTACCGCTGCGTTCTCCAAGTAAAACATGCTTGGTTGCATCAAAATGAAAATAATCACTCGGCAACTCGGAAATATGCACTAGTCCCTCTACGTAAATGTTGTTTAGTGCGACAAACAAGCCAAATCCGGTTACGCTGCTGATCACTCCGTCGAAACATTCTCCGATTTTATCCTGCATATAAAAACATTTTAGCCAGGATTCAACATCACGCGTGGCATCGTCAGCACGCCGCTCGGTCATTGAACAGTGTTGCCCAAACTCCCGCCAATCGCCAGGCTGATAAATTTCTTCTTTTAATACCGCTTTAATCGCACGGTGTACCAAAAGATCGGGGTAGCGTCGGATTGGCGAGGTAAAGTGCGTATAAGCATCGTATGCAAGCCCGAAATGACCGGTTAGGTCAGGACTGTAGATAGCTTGTTGCAGCGATCTCAGCATTACGGTTTGAAGCAACTGGGCGTCCGGTCTGTCTTTTATTTTGAGTAAGGTCTGCGCGTAATCCTGCGCACTGGGTTTATTTTTTCCTCCTAGTTGAATGCCGAATTCTTTCAGGAAGTTGCGTAACGTATCAATCTTTTCCGGGGTAGGGCTTTCATGAATGCGATAGAGTGTGATCTGGCCGTGTTTCTGCAGAAAATCCGCCGCACAGACATTGGCAGCCAGCATGCATTCCTCAATCAAGCGATGTGCTTCGGTGCGTTGCACTGGCAAAATCTTTTCGATTTTCCCTTGATCGTTGAAGAACATTTGCGTTTCGGTAGTTTCAAAGTCGATTGCGCCGCGCTTCTTGCGTGCTTTTAGTAAGGATTTAAAAAGTTTATAGATTAATTGCAAATGAGGTAATAATTCTGCATATTCCTGTGCTTCGGAGCTTTTTGCGTCATCCAGCATTGCGGCAACTTGGGTATAGGTTAAGCGCGCATGTGAAAGCATTACAGCTGGATAAAAAGAATAATTCAATATATCGCCATTGGCTTGAAATTGTATTTCGCACACCATGCACAGACGTTTTTTGTCGGGGTTGAGTGAGCATAATCCGTTAGATAAAACTTCTGGCAGCATTGGAATGACACGGCGTGGGAAATAAACCGAATTTCCTCGATTGAAGGCTTCTCGGTCAATCAGGTCGTGCGGTTTGACATAATGACTGACATCTGCGATAGCAACATATAATCGATATCCTTTGCCGTCATTTGTGCAGAAAACGGCGTCGTCAAAATCCTTTGCAGTCTCGCCGTCAATGGTTATCAGCGGTAAATGGCATAGATCCTTGCGTCCTGATAGTTCTTTTTTTAATACATTTTTGGGAAATTTGATTGAGAGCTTCTGAATATCAGGCGAAAACTCGTAGGGTAAATCGTGTTTGCGCAACGCGATTTCAATTTCCATTCCAGGGGCAGTATAGTTACCGAGAATTTCAATAATTTTACCGATGGGCTGTGTGTGCTTGCCGGGTTGCTGAATGATTTCCACCATGACAACTTGACCAGCTTGAGCCTTTAGCGAGTGTTCCTGGGCGATTAGTATATCCTGACTGATGCGCTTATTCTCCGCCACCACCGATAGAATTCCGTGATCAATGTATAACCGGCCTACTAATTGCTTATTGCAAGATTCTAATACCTCCACAATCGCGGCTTCTCTGCGTCCTCGTCGATCCATGCCAATTTCGCGTACTATAACATGGTCGCCGTGCAATGCTTTTTGCATTTCCTTTGCGCTTAGATACAAGTCTGCACTACCATCATCCGGGATCAGAAAACCGAATCTATCGGCATGACCCTGAATTCTTCCTTTGATCAAATCCAGTTTCTCCAGTACGCAAATATCGCTCTTGCGATTACGGAAAATCTGGCCTTCGCGCATCATCGCCGACAAGCGGCGATTAAACAGATCTTCTTCTTTTTTTGTAATGGATAGCAATTTTTGTAATAGGCGCTCAGCCACCGGAATACCTTGCTGCTTTAGAATCTGCAAAATATATTCCCGGCTAGGTAACGGGTGTCCGTAGCGTTTCTTTTCGCGTTCATAATGCGGATCCAAGCTCCGCAGATTTTGTTTCTTCTTATTTGACAAAGTAGTGATTTCCTATAGAATTACGCGTTCTTTGGCAGCCTATTCGGCTGTTCTTTGCCCAGATGGCGGAATTGGTAGACGCGCATGGTTCAGGTCCATGTGCCTTCGGGTGTGGAGGTTCGAGTCCTCTTCTGGGCACCATCAATCCCAACTAGCTTGTTGAATAAAAAAATTATTGCTTGGTATAAATTGAGTGTCTAAATAGTTTTTCTGGTTATTTTTTAGGCAGCAAATTATGCCAATCGTACTTATTTTGATTTTATATCATATCTCTCATGTAATATCCCAAAATAAGGTAAATTCAACACCGCTACTCAAAAATTCCTGCGCAAAAAAATCTGATGAACTAAACGATCTATAAACTGTAACCTGTAAACCTTAGGGGGTAAATTATTTTTTGTTCTATTTCTTCTTCATTGATAAGATTCCTGCACAACCTTGCCTGGCAGTGCAATAACCAACTAAAATAGAGGGGGTTAAAAGACAGCTGGAGCAAAAGATGCAGATGAGTTTTGGAACACTGGAATTAGCAGAGCGATTGAATCGAGATAATGTTCTGTTGAAGATTGAAGCCCTAATTGAGTGGGAGGACTTACGTCCGAAACTTACGGGTTTATACAAGCGCGAGTTATCGCATGGTGGAGGCCAAGAGCCGTTTGATGGGTTGTTGATGTTCAAAGCGATCCTGCTAGGTCAGTGGCATAGTTTATCGGACGCTGCGTTGGAGCAAGCACTGTGTGTACGCATTGATTTTCTGCAATTTTGCGGACTGTCCTTGTCGGATGCGATACCGGACGAAACCACTTTGTGCCGGTTCCGTAACCGGCTAATAACCAACGACCGGCTAGATGATCTGCTGGCCTCTATTAATGAACAGCTTCAATGCCACGGATTGATGATCAAGGGTGCGACAGGAGCGGTCATTGATGCCACGCTGATTGAGTCAGCGGCACGCCCTAAAAAGACCATCACACTGGAGGTGGATGTCGAAGAAGGTAAGGTTGTTCAGTTTGAAGATGGCAGTCAACCTGGAATCAACTGTATCGAAGAACAAAGCGCGGATCCGGATGCGACCTGGCTAAAGAAAGGCAGGAAGTCGCAGTTTGGCTACCGCAGTTACCTGGTGGTGGACGCACAAGACGGCTATGTGCGCGGGGTTTACACCGCCCCTGCCAACCAGAGCGAAATGATGCATTTCGAAGCCGCTATCGATGGTGCGCATATCGAGGCGAATCGGGTGTATGCCGACAAGGGATCCGCCAGCAATGCCAATCGGCAATTTCTAAGAAAGCAAAAGATCAAGAGCGCAATCATGCATCGCGCGTACAAGAATAAACCCCTCTCGTCACGCCAGAAGCTGGCGAATCAATTGATCAGTAAAAAACGCTATATTGTCGAACAGTGTTTCGGCACAATCAAACGCTTATTCAGAATGGAACGCGCCAGCTACTTCGGTACGACGAAAGTCAACGCCCAAGTCATACTGAAAAGTATCTGCATGAATCTAAAGAAAGCAGCCAACAAAATCTTCGTAGACCAACCATTAAGGGGAGCGATCCGTCCAAATATTACATAAGGGGGAAAAATTCACCTAAAAAAAGGAAAAAACTCCACTTTCTATTAAAGTGACGTGCAACAAGTGTCACTTGGAAAATTTTCTCTGTCGCTACAGCAAAATTCTTGCGGTTGTGCAGAGGTCTTTTGATTTTTATCTTCCCCAACTTTTCCAGACAAACCAACTCTTGACTGCCGTTTGATCCTTGTATCATCTCTCATCTATTCGCGATAAATTAACCAATAAATGTGAAACAATTTTATAATCAATGCCCTTGTGAGCATATATGATGGTGTTGATTTTCTGTCATGTGTGTCCGGGGTTTTTCACAGATGAAATGTGATTTGTAAAGAACAGAGATAAATGACTTGTTATATAATGTGTTTTCTGATATTAGTACAAAATTTTTATACACTACCAACTACTGGAAGCGATAGGAGCCTTAAAAGATGTCAAAAGAGCTACAAGGTAAACAAGTGACTCCCTATGAACCAAAATCGGGTGAGGAATATATGAGTCCTGACCAGCTGTTGCATTTTCGCAAGATACTGGAAGGTATGAAAATTGAGCTTAGTCAAGAAATTGATCGTGCTGTTCATACGATGCAGGATGAAGCAACGGTTTTTGCTGATCCTAATGATCGTGCAAGTCAAGAATCTGATATGACGCTTGAGTTACGTAATCGTGATCGTGAACGCAAGCTCATTAGAAAGATTGATGAAATTATTGGTAAGATTGATTCTGAGGAGTATGGCTATTGCGAGAGCTGCGGGGTGGAGATTGGATTAAAAAGGCTTGAAGCGAGGCCGACCGCAACGCTTTGTATTGATTGCAAGACATTAGATGAAATGCGCGAGAAACAGATAGCGAAATAGTGGTGAAAATATAAAATAAACCATTATAACACAATGAAAAACCCTGTGAAAATACAGGGTTATCAGGTATATTATTTTAAGTGACAGATTTTATCTCACGATTCTTCCGTAGCCATAGAATCAGAATCAGGTGGATTATTTTCGTCAGAAGATACAGCTTTCATACTTAACCTTAGCCTTCCTTTATCGTCAGCTTCAAGAACTTTGACACGTACCTGTTGACCTTCATTAAGGTGATCAGAAACATTATTGACTCGCTCATTGGCAATTTGAGAAATATGAAGCAATCCATCTTTACCAGGAAGGACACTTACTATCGCTCCGAAGTCAAGCAGTTTCAGAACTACACCATCATAGATTTTTCCAACTTCAACTTCTGCAGTAATATCTTCAATACGTTTTTTGGCAAGCTCGCCACCTTCGGCATTGACACATGCGATTGTTACCTGACCGTCATCGGTGATATCAATCGTAGTGCCTGTTTCTTCCGTAAGCGCACGAATGACAGCACCGCCTTTACCGATTACGTCACGAATCTTTTCTGGATTAATTTTGAGTTTAATAATACGCGGTGCATGCACCGAGATATCTTCGCGAGTTGATGGCAGGGCCTGTTTCATAATTTGCAGAATATGCATCCGTCCTTCATGAGCTTGTATCAATGCTGCGTGCATGATTTCTTTGGTTATGCCTTGTATCTTGATATCCATTTGTAGTGCGGTAATACCTTTTTCCGTGCCGGCGACTTTAAAATCCATATCACCTAGATGATCTTCGTCGCCGAGGATATCCGTAAGGACTGCAAAGCGGTTTCCATCCTTGATTAATCCCATGGCGATACCCGCAACATGAGCTTTTAATGGCACTCCGGCATCCATTAGCGCAAGACAGCCGCTGCAAACCGATGCCATTGAGCTAGAGCCGTTGGATTCAGTAATTTCAGATACAACTCGCAAAGAATAGCCAAACTCTTCAGGCGGAGGAAGAACAGCAACAAGAGCACGCTTTGCCAAACGTCCATGCCCGATTTCACGGCGTTTGGGGGTGCCAACACGGCCTATTTCTCCTGTGGCATAAGGGGGCATATTATAGTGCAGTATAAATCGCTCATTATAATCGCCTTGTAGTGAATCAATTTTCTGCTCGTCACGAGCGGTGCCTAAAGTAGCAACTGCAAGTGCTTGTGTTTCGCCGCGAGTAAAGAGTGCTGAGCCATGAGTGCGAGGTAATACCCCATTACGGACCGTTATAGCTCTAACTGTGCGAGTGCCTCTACCATCGATCCGAGGTTCTCCATCCAATATTTGGTTGCGGACGATTTTTGATTCCAGTGAAAAGAATGCCTCCATAAAAGCTTGTAATTCCGGTCCGTTCTCTGTGCCGACCCCAAGTTCATTCGATATACGTTCTCTAGTTGTTTTTATTGCTTCAGAACGCGTTTGTTTTTGTTTTATCTTGTATGCTTGTCGTAAATCAGCTTCTGCCATACTGGCAATTTTTTCTTCAAATGCGCTATCTTTTGCGGGCGGTATCCAATCCCATGCAGTTACCCCTGCTTCATCAGCAAACTCATTGATTGCATTAATGACAATCTGCATTTGCTCATGGCCATATGTTACGGCGCCAAGCATAACTTCCTCTGATAACTCTATTGCCTCGGATTCGACCATCAAAACTGCATGTTGTGTTCCTGCGACGACCAGATTTAATTGTGTACTCTTAAGTTCTGAGGTGGTTGGGTTTAAGACATACTCATTGTTGATGTAGCCAACGCGAGCTGCACCGAGGGGACCATCAAAAGGAATTCCAGAGAGAGTCAATGCTGCGGATGTGCCAATAATCGATGGAATGTCAGGATCTACTTCATTGTCAGCTGACATGACAGTAGCGACTATTTGAACCTCGTTATAGAAACCTTCGGGGAAAAGTGGGCGAATCGGGCGATCGATTAATCGCGAAGTTAATGTTTCTTTCTCGGATGGACGGCCTTCGCGCTTAAAGAAACTGCCTGGTATTCTACCAGCCGCGTAAGATCTTTCCTGGTAGTCGACAGTAAGTGGGAAAAAATCCTGACCAGGCTTTATGTTTTTTGCACCCACTACAGTAACAAGTACCACCGTATCATCCATTGTAACCACTACGGCACCATGTGCCTGCCTTGCTATTTCACCTGTTTCCAGTGTAAGTTGATGTCGTCCGTAGGTAATGCTTTTCTTTATAGATTTCAATTAATAACCCTTTTTCTTCTGAATAAATTTTTCCAAATTTTGGATTACCTGCAAGCCAACGTATTGATTGCATGACAACTTGAATGGAGTATGATTTATGTGATAGCTGCCAATTCAGTAAAAGAGACACATTTATTTACGCAAGCCAAGACGTTCGATCAATGTCTGATAAGTGTCTATGTTACGTTGTTTTAAATAATCAAGTAGCTTGCGGCGGCGACCAACCATACGTAGCAAACCGCGACGGGAATGATGATCTTTAACGTGAATCTTGAAATGTCCTATCAAGTCATTGATTCTAGCTGTTAAAAGTGCAACTTGAACTTCTGGAGAACCAGTATCTCCTTCTGCTCTTTGATAGTCGCGTACTACCTGTGCTTTTTGGTCGATTGTGACTGACATAAGTTTCTCCGATTAAATTACCCTATTATTATAAAAGCCCGAAATTTTACTCTTTAATATTGCGCTTGTCCAAACTGGATCAAGGTATGTCGTCGTCTAAGTTCCGAGGCGATAATTGACGGTGGCGATTGTAAGAGTGAATACAGACATGATAAGCGACAAATCGTGATAATTCTTAACTAACTTTAATTAACATGCGGTGTGCCTTAAAAAAATTCTAATTCTGAATAATTAATGGTATTTAACACTTGTATACGTGAATAACATTTTTTGTTTGTTAGCCGAATAAATTAAGCAAGAACATTAGCATGCCGATAAGCTGCCTTTGGTTTTTCCGTGCGCCTGAATCTGAATCTTCATACTTGTGAGTTTTTGCCCCCATTACCTGAGGGATTGGTGAATTGATCATTCAGGGCTTGGATGTAATCGTTAGCTTCGTTAATAATTTCATCAATCATCTGCTGCGTAGTTTCATTCCAGCCTACAGGATCCTTTAACAACATCGGACGATATGCTGCCGTACTCTTGTTAAAAGCATGCAAGTATTGTTTAAATGTTTCATGGTCATTTCCCAGTTCTCTATCTAGTTTTCTCAGCAATCCATTGGCAACAGTACGGCGGATAGAGAAATGTACATAAATGATACTAATCAAAGCAAATACCGCAATAACAACCGACGAGGTTTCGCCTTGCATAAGCTGAGTCGCAAATGTTTTTAGAAGATCCCAGGATTCGGTCATAGTAAAAGCCGTACCTGCCAATATTGCCAGAGTGAAAAATACCAATCCATCAATAAGGATAACTTTATTTTTCCATTTTTTTAACATTTCAGAAAGCTTATTAACCTTTTTATTTTTAATGTCTTTTGCGGTTTGCTCAAGTTTTCCGACGATTCGATATGAGCGCTCCACTTCGATCTGATGCATCCGTGCATTGATATCCGCCATATCTTCTTCACGTTTTTTCTCAAAACGTTCTCGAACATGGGGATTAGCAATTGGAACAGCCGCACTTGGATTATAAATACGATAAAATCGCCCACTGATTAACCCTACTTCTGCAAGAGAGCGTTGCCATGCTGATACAACTTCTTCAGGGTTATCTTCTTGTGCGGTAACATCAATTTGATTGAGAATATATAAAAATTTATTAGCATCGGCCCGATTTACACTAGCCGATACCAGATAAGCTAATGTATCCTGCATGGCTTTGGGTTCTGGATGGCGTGCATCAAAGAAAACCAATACAAGATCCGATAAATTGATGATGTGTTGAGTTAGGCGCAATGTAGATGCACGCTGATTGTCAGCATCAAAACCTGGGGAATCAATCATAATTTTCCCGCGAATGTTTTCAGATGGACAGGTTTTTAATTGCAAATAAGCATCGATACGTTCTTGCCCAGCTTCGGAGATCTCATCAATACTGCGGCTGATTTGAAAAAATGGAAATCGCGGATCTGCATCAAGAGCGATACCAGGAAGAGTTTTTGCTTCATTGTGGCGACTAAAGCAGATCACTGTAAATTTATCATCAACAGCCTGATTGCCAGTTCGTTGCAGTGGCATATCCAAATAAGAATTAATATAGGTTGATTTGCCAGCAGAAAATGTGCCCAATACTGCAATCATGGGCCACCATGTTACACATGTCGCATAAGACTCATCTTTATTGATTAGCCCCATGCTATGACCCACGTAATCCATTTTTCTGAAACTTTTGACAGCATTGGCCAAAGTTGGATTATCCGGATGCTCATCTACAAGATGTTTTTGTAGGCTTTTTAAATATTTATTAATTTGAGTCGAGTTGTGTGACATAACAATCCCTTTTCATTCTTATAAAAAGTGTGTTCCGTGCATGAAATGAGCGATACATTTTAGTAAATTCATTCCACTTTTCCATAATTAATATTTTTCTAATGAATTATTTGGTCTTCGACAAGCGGAATGTAAGCTCATCAGATTTTCTGTACGTATACGAGATATCGCATTGCAATGAATTATAGTGCATTAAATACAGGCTTAATATTAATCGAGAATGGTTGACTTGGGATTCTATCAAGAACAATGATAGCTTGTCAGCAAATCATATTCCTAATATTTATACTTAATTTCTGAAAATTGACATTATCTCATGGTTCAATATGTGGTTCCGATTGAATTTTAACTATCTATGTACATCCCATAATGAAAGACTAAGGATAGTTTGTCCTTCATCAATGGATGATTTTGAGGTATGAAAACAGAAAACGATTGTTAGCGAGTGAAGTTCGCGCGGCACGCCTACCTACGCCGTAGAGATAGGAATAAGAAATGACGGTTGCATTTTGCATCTAATCTGTATCCGACTAGGTTAAAGTCTTGCCGATGGGGGCATGATGACAGCTTGACAACGGGAGAAGGTATTACTTTTGATGTTGCGGGGTAGTGCGGAATAATTGTATTAAAAAAATCAATGAGATGATTATGAAATATCGTATTGAATCATATAAATATTAAGGTGCTCTCTTTCTTTATACAGGCAATGTATAAGGTAGTGATTTTATTTTCAATGTCGGACCTTGCAGCGACTGCCAATGAATATTGCAGGTATTTACACTACTTTGCTGGATGACTGCCAGTGCATCATATCCTCCGCAGGGCGATGGTGCGATATTAACAATATTGCCACAGGATTGGTCAACCATATCTGCACTATAAAGCGCATCACCAGCCTTAATTGTTTCCGTAGTGGTTAAGTGCACTAGAAACATGCGACGTTTAAGCTTACCGAGATACTGTGTTCGCGCCACAATTTCTTGCCCGGGATAACAACCCTTCTTAAAACTCACTCCACCGATTGCATCCAGATTAATCATTTGCGGCAAGAAAGCTTCTTGGGTTTCTGGCAAAATAATCGGAATACCTGACTGAATATCTAGCCAATCCCAACAAGCTGCACCAACAGGGTTAGCATTTTGCTTAAGACGTTCCCAAACAGCAGGCGCATTTTCAATCGACGTGATCACTTCCATACGGTTATTCGCTACATGTAGCATACTAATTTCTTTATCAATTACGGGATTTGAATTGTTTGCGGATTTGCAAAATTCGGCTGTTAATACAGAGATATTGGGTCCTGCAACACCAATTCGAATCCAGGCATTGCTGATATCGGTCAGTTGGACTTTAGAGCGCAATATATACAATGATAGACGTTTTATTGTGGAAGCGACCAAGCTGGCAGGTAATTGCATAATCACGCCCTGATTCTTTTGCCACAGTAAGAAACTTGCCAGAATTCGTCCTTTGGAAGTGCAATATCCTCCATATTGCGCTATTTCCGAACTGATTTCCCGGATATCACAACTAAGCTGGCTTTGTAAAAAATTCTTTGCGTCATCTCCGGAGAATTGAATTAATCCGCGATGTGAGAGATCTGTCATAATGGTTTTGTTTTGCGTGTCGCTAAGTTCTGCAGAAATATCACCAAAATGTAATACGCAATTATTCAAAATGACAGCATGTTGATTACATAAATAGGTTTGCCAATCAGAATTCATATTAATATATAGTTCGAGAGTCAATATGGGCGTGATTATACGATATCGTGCCTGGGTAAAATCAAGAAACGGTGAATGGAAATCGCTATTATTCGTCAATTATTGAGAGCTATATAATTTATGGCGGCTTTATCTATCCACCGTAAGCCTTCATTTTGTCTTGCTATGATATTGAGTTCAGCGCATATTGCAACAGCAATTCTATTGTGGCCGTTGCCATTTCCCATGGAAGTCAAAATGTTAATCGCTATCCTGCTAGTAAGTAGCCTGATTTATTACTTGGGTCGTGATGCTTTGCTTTATGCAAATAAAGCTGTGATTTCTTTTACACTCTCGGAAAAGATGCAATGTACAGCGATTACTCGGTCCGGTAAAACGACTATTTGTAAGGTATTGGGGAGTACGTTCGTTGCGCCTTATTTAGTGGTATTAAACCTTAAGCCCGAAGGCGAATTTTTTCCTTGCAGTATTGTAATATTACACGACGGTATTGATATCGATATGCATAGACAATTAAGAGTTTGGCTTCGCTGGAAATGGCAAGACTATAAATAAGCTAATGATATACCTAAAATTCTGTGTGCTACACAGCAATGGATAATCCATCAAAAACGGTATTCAAAGTAATTGTGTTGTGAATTTCGTTATACTCAATAAAAGAGGTTATTGATAGTTTCGCCATGTCGGTTTACACCAATAAATCCCTTGAATGCTCTACACAAAAAACTATAGAAAACCTTCTATATCCGAGCGGATGATTGCGAAAATTACTAACAATGTTACGCAATTAGTTATTTAATTTAAAGTTTTTGCATTAATGAGACGATTCTTTTTAATATTTCTAACGATTAGTTTACTTGGGTGTAGCGCTATCACAGCAGTAAATCAACGTTCATATATCGATGTCAAATTGATTGGGGTATGGGAAGGTGAATATGTGGAAGAAAGCGGAACTGTAAAAAGATGGACACAAATACGAAATGCTGATGGTACGTATACGATTGATTTCAGCTTTACCGGACTGAATGGTACCGTCAGGAATTTTACCGAATCAGGCAAGTGGTGGATAAAGGGAAGTCTTTTTTATGAAGTTGCTTTGCCACAAGAGGGGCGTCCGGATAAATATCAGTATTCTTTTAAAAAGAAGGAATGTGTAAGTTTTGTTCTAGTCGAGAGCGATGAATTAGCTGAAGGATCAGGTAATTATGAATTCAGTGAATGTCTTGTTACAGATTCGCCCCCTGCAACTATTGGCGGATCGATTTGAATTTTTGCGCGCTTACCGTTTGTTATTGTTACTGAGACAAAAAATATAATTTGATGGTGCTACTTTGATTTTGCCATTTTTGAAATTATTGATAATGCAACGCAGTATGGTCCTGCAATTTTATTACAGCATACTTGCAAGATTCAGTAATCATAATTGTTAACCAAATTTGGATTTAGCTGTAATAAAACTGCTTCGGCTGTTGAGTGACAAGTATTCCATCATGGCATGTCGTTGCGTTAATTGGCCATGAATAGGTAACAAAAAGCTTGATTAACGCATTTGTGCTTCAACGAAAGTCGTTTTCCGGCTAAAGTCATCCCAAATATATGCGGGCTTAACAAAAGGTGTGGTAGGGATCAGGAATGTTGCAATATCAAACGCGCCACTTAGAGAGCGCCCAACTGCATTGGCAATACCCGTGATAAACCCGACCGTCATACCGTGGATGACACCATCTTGATTGCCAACAATATTAATGGTTTTGGGTATTTCGGCTACGCCTGTCACAGCATTTGCAAGACCTGTTCCCAATTTTTCAACTACTTTGTCTGGGTATTGTTCAGCAAATGCAGGATTAATAGCAACCAGGAATATTGCAAATGTGATTATCAGCATCTGAATTGTTTTTTCCATAATTGTGATTCCTTAAATAATTGATTTTAATATGTAACGGTGATTGTATAGAAATGAAAATTTTTTTATTTGAGGTTTTCTATTTTGGTTGACTGTCTCAGAACGTTTGTGATTTTCTCAACTTCGCGTTCAATTTGATGTTCCGGATAGTCGCGGTTCTGTAGTTCGGTTCTGATTCTATAAGCTATTTCCAGAATCAGAATATCCATCGTACTTTTATCATTTCGCTGCGATGCTTCCTGATATTCTGTCTGAAAACGGGTGATGGCTTTCAATATGGCGTCTTCATTAAGATTCAAGCTGAATAAAATGGACTCCAATTCAAATTTCAAATTACCGGATAATGCAGGCTGCATTGCTTTCTGGTCTTGCGCTGGTTCGTAGGTTATGTATTTAGGCAGCATTACCGATAACATAATCAAGGCCACACCGGAACCCACTGTAGCAAAGACAAAATGCCAGCGTTGATATTCTTTTCCGCGAAGCTTTATACGATTAATGCGTCGAAAACCAAGCCAGGTTTGAACCACTATTCCTACAAAAAACAGAATGACACCAAGTGCCATGGTAATAGGTACGATCGGGTGCACAGTTAAACTCCTAGGTTCTTATCTTAATGTGTTTGTTTAATGTATATCTTTTGTAAAAAATAATTTCAGTCGCCTTGCGCCAAATTGTTAATGAAAGACGATTCAATGATTCTGTTTGATCGCATATTCTAGCTCAAAATGATGCTGAGTTATTATTCGTTTGATAATTCAGTTAATTGCTCGAGTGATTTCTTCATGTCAGAAAGAATGTATAAAAGCTACCATTATATATTCCTGTTTTATATTATTTTAATTAAATTATGTGGTGATAAAAATAAGTGTGAGAGAGTGGCGGCGGGTTTCCAGTCGGGGGGAAGTTTAGGAGCAGAATTAGAAGCCTGAGGTGGTATTTGTATCGCTTGCCTATGCTTGTTAGCGGTTAGGATGAGGTTGTAGGTCGATTGATGCGATTATGATCCGGTTATCGTGATAATCATATCTTTTGTTAGCCTTTATTATTTCTTCGTTTTTTATTCGATGCAAAATTATTGACGCTTCATTCATGGAATAAAATTATAATCAGTGACCGTTTTATACTTTGCTTATTTTTCTGATATAAACTATCCGTAGATAACGATTAAAATGTACTCTTGATATACAATATGTTTGCGATTAAGGCAGTTAATTTAACATGATAAAAGCCCCAGCAGTTTGAGCGAGTTACTTTGAATTGAGGGTGACATGAAATGATTCATTGCTGTCAGGTCAGATGAGAAAGAAGTATCATATCGAGTAAATAGGATTACCTTGTACCTTATACTGGGTACGATGAATATATTTTTTAGGAGAATCGAATGTCGCAAAAACACCCGGTTATTGCCGTTACCGGATCTTCAGGTGCAGGTACCTCAACGGTAAAGACAAGTTTTGAACATATATTTCGTCGTGAAAAACTAAAGGCGGTTATTGTAGAAGGTGATAGTTTTCATCGCTATGATCGCGAAGCGATGAAGCAAGCTGTGGCAGAATCGGAAAAAAACAATGGGCGCCCGATCAGTCATTTTGGCCCGGAAGCGAATGAATTTGAAAAACTGGAAGCGTTATTTAAGGAATATAGCAGTAGCGGCAGTGGACAGACACGTTTATATCTGCATAATGATGAGGAAGCCAGTCCGTGGCAGCAAAAAGCGGGTACATTTACACCATGGTCGCCGATCCCGGCTGGTTCTGATTTATTATTTTATGAAGGCTTGCACGGCGGTGCAAAGAGTGATACAGCCGATGTTGCCAGGTATGTGGATTTGCTGGTTGGCGTGGTTCCGATCGTTAATCTCGAGTGGATTCAGAAAATATTTCGTGATACCAATGCTCGGGGTTATTCAACAGAAGCGGTAACACACACTATCTTGCGTCGTATGCATGATTACGTGCATTACATCACGCCGCAGTTTTCCCGTACACATATCAACTTCCAGCGCGTGCCCACGGTCGATACATCCAATCCATTTATTGCGCGTGAAATTCCATCCTTGGATGAGAGTCTTGTGGTAATTCGCTTTAGAAATCCTGAAATGGCGGATTTTCCTTTCTTGTTGAGAATGATTCATGATTCATTCATGTCGCGCCCTAATACCATTGTTGTTCCTGGCGGAAAAATGGGTATGGCGATTGAACTCATATTGACGCCAGTGATTCTGGATATTGTTGCTAAAAGTAGAGTCTAGCAATTTTTGATCGGCTTCGATTAATTCATGGATCGCGATAATATGCGAATGCTGATTTATCGGATTCTGGATTAATCAAAATGCCAGAAATCCAATTCATGCAGTTGGTCTCAAATATGCCCAGACTGCATTAGTCTCTATCCGCTCATGACTTCTTTATTATCCGATCTGAATCCGCAGCAACTGGAAGCGATTACCTTGCCACACCAATCTGTGTTGGTTTTGGCTGGTGCCGGTAGCGGTAAGACACGCGTATTGACGACGCGCATTGCATATCTGATTCAATCGGGGCAAGTAAGTCCGAGCGGTATTCTGGCTGTTACATTTACCAACAAAGCAGCTAAAGAGATGCTGACGCGGATTACCGCTATGCTGCCGATTAATCCGCGCGGAATGTGGATTGGGACATTTCATGGATTGTGTCACCGCATGTTGCGCTCACATTATCAAGATGCGGGTTTGCCACAAGCGTTTCAGATCTTGGATTCTGCCGATCAACTGGCTTTAATTAAGCGCATCCTGAAAGATTTATCCGCTGACGACAAGAAATTCCCGCCGCGCCAAGTGCAATGGTTTATCAACAATGCCAAGGAATCTGGATTACGTGCCGCCTATGTTACGATCGATGATGTTTTCTCGCGCCATATGCTCGAATTTTATCAAGCATATGAGCTGCAATGTCATAAAGTGAGTGCAGTGGATTTTGCCGAATTGTTGTTACGCAGTTATGAACTGCTGAGCCGCAATGAAATCTTATGCCAGCATTATCGGGAGCGTTTTAATCATATTCTGGTGGATGAGTTTCAGGATACCAATCCATTGCAATACAAATGGCTTAAATTGCTGTCGGGTACAGGAACGAAGGAAGCGGCGGCGGTTTTTGCGGTCGGTGATGACGATCAAAGCATTTATGCGTTCCGTGGTGCATACAGCGGCAACATGAAAGACTTTGAGCGTGACTTTGGCATCACGAAAATCATCAAGCTGGAGCAGAATTATCGATCGCATGGCAATATTCTGGATGCAGCTAATGCATTAATTGAAAATAATAGTGAGCGTTTGGGGAAAAATCTTTGGACTGCTGAGGGAAGGGGCGAGCCTCTACGTGTTTACAACGCGCCAAATGATTTCGATGAAGCTGCATTTATTGTTGAAGAAGTTAAAACCTTGCATGCGGAGGGCATCGCCTTATCAGAAATAGCATTGCTATATCGCTCCAATGCACAATCACGCGTGTTTGAACACAGCTTGTTCAATGCTGCAATACCTTATCGTGTCTATGGGGGTATGCGGTTCTTTGATCGTCAGGAAATCAAGCATGCATTGGCCTATTTACGCTTAATTGCCAATCTGGATGATGATGGCGCTTTACTGCGTGTCATCAACTTTCCGACACGTGGCATAGGTGCTCGCAGCGTGGAACAATTACAAGAAGATGCCAAAGTTCAAGGTGGCAGCCTGTGGGCGGCAGCATTGCTGAAATGTGACGGTGAAGTGTCATTGCCGCAAGAATCGCACAAATCCTTAAAAGGCGTTGCCAAGTTTGTATTTCTAATCATGACGATGCGTCAATCCTGTGGCGAGTTAGCATTGCCTCAAATTGTGGAATGCATGCTGATTCATAGTGAGTTATTGACGCATTATGCCAAAGAGCGCGAAAGTTCGGAAAGGCTCGAAAATTTGAATGAATTAATTAATGCTGCGACCAGTTTTGTGCATGAAGCCGGAAATGACAGTCTGGCCGAGTTTCTGGCGCATGCTTCGCTGGAAGCTGGCGAGCATCAGGTCGGCAGTGACCGGGATGCGCTACAACTGATGACAGTTCATGCAGCTAAAGGATTGGAATTTCACACTGTGTTTCTGAGTGGATTGGAAGAAGGGCTTTTTCCACATGAGAACAGCCTGAATGAGAGCAATGGCATCGCTGAGGAAAGGCGCCTGATGTACGTGGCCATGACACGTGCTCGCCGCCGGTTATATCTTAGTTTTACGCAAAGTCGTATGCTACATGGCCAAACTCGGTATAACATTGCATCGCGCTTTCTCGATGAAATTCCGCAAACCTGCTTAAAATGGATGCAGGCAGCACCGAGGACCTCCTTCCGCTACTCGAATTCGACTAATCCAATCTCTACGAGTGCATCAAGTATCCAATTGAGATCTTCTAATAGTAGTAGGGGTGGATGGAAAATCGGACAGAGCGTGATGCATGCCAAATTCGGTACCGGTGTCATTATTAATTGTGAAGGTTGTGGCAGCGATGCGAGAGTTCAGGTAAATTTTGATCAAGCTGGAATGAAATGGCTGTCGCTTGAATATGCAAAGTTGTCGACAGTTTAAACAGAGAGTTCGTTGTGCAGGTACAGTTTAAGCAAATTCGGTTACTGACAACCCAATCCGGACAAAGCCGGATGGATTAAATTTTATGATCTTCAATCTAATTAATTGTCGGGAAATCCTGCAACTGCCCAAGTTAAACCGCCGTTTGTTGATTTGTAGATATTCTTTCTCGCAGCGCCTAAAATCGTAGAGTCTACCGCGTAGGTGGGTGATATCTGGAATTCAGTGAATTGAATATTTTCATTTTCAAGCAGCGATAAGGTTATATTTTGGGAAGCAGTGACTGCGCCGCCCCCATTCAGATTTGCACGAAACAGCCCTTTGCCGCGAACATTGATAAAGATGTTCCGGTCAGTACCAAAGTTTGGTGAAAATTCCACTTGCTGGACAACAGCATTTGACCCCACTGAAGCATGAGTTTCTTTGGTCCAAGTAGTGCCTCCATCGGTCGAGCGGTAAATGCCATTGTTTGTGCCAGCGATTACCAGATTATCGGTGGCAAATTGCGGAGATACCGCAACCCACGTATATCTTTGTCCACCCCAACCGATCGATATGATCGAGCTAGCTCCCACGCGTAAGAAGGTATCTCCGCCATCCTGGGTGCGCCATATCTGTCCTGCTCGGTTAGCAGCAAATGCAGTGCGGTCATTGGCATAGTCAGGCGATACAGCTATACTTGTGACCGGATGATTCAGAGGAACGCCGCGCTGCAGTCGCCAGGTTTTTCCAAAGTCTTTTGTATGCAGTACACCATGAAATCTCGATCCGAGATAAATTTCCTTGTCGTTAGTAAAGTTTGGCGATGCTGCCAGGGTTGTGAAAGTGACGAGATCCGGATTTATGGCAGTAAATCGAGGCACAAACTTGACGCTCCAACTATCCCCGAAATCGGTTGAATTCCCCACGAATCCATTTCTTGCCGAGATTACTGTTTGTGTACCGTTAGGATTTTGCACAATATCCGAATCAAAGAAATTCAACTTGTGTCCCTTTGGATTGGGCCAACCACTGGTAGACCATGTGCTGCCACCATCGGCAGAAATGGCTATGCCTCTGCCGACATACGTTGTGGCAATCATCTTTTGATCGCTGTTGAAATTCGATGATGCGGCAAGTCCCGTCATTAGGCCTCTTCGGGTTTGTCTTTGTTTCCACGTTGTGCCGCCGTTACTCGAGAAAAATAGCCCATCGAATACCGGTAAAAAGATTGTCTTGTCCGTGGCATAGGTTCGAGATACTTGCAGGTCTGTCATTTCATTGAGTAATGCAGTTTGTTTGGTGACTTGGGCACCTGAATCAAACAGCACCCAGTTATCACCTTTATCCGTTGATTTAAATACCGATTGTTTCAAGCTGGTGCAAAACACCGTGCGGTCAGTCGCATAATTTGGTGAAACCGCTATATTGTTGATCGCTTCGTTAGGTAAATTGTTTCCCTTGTTGATAAAGGTGCTTCCTCCGTCACTGCTATAAAAAATCCCAAAGCTCGGGGTTGCCAGAAATATTTCCGCAGCTCCTCCTGGCGCGATGGCCATATCGTAAATGATGGTTCCTGTTGGATTTCCTAATTCGGTCCAATCATTACCGTTGTTGGTGGATTTTTGTAAGTAACCCGAGTCGCTTGCAATCACTAAGGTGTTATCGGTAGCGTAGTCGGGTGAAATTGCAATGACGGTTACTTTATTGGTTTTATCGAGTACCTGGATCCAGTTGGCATCTGTGCTGGAGCGACGAAATAGAGCTCCGTTGGCATCGGTGAAAAAAAGCACATAACCCGTGCTGGATTCAGCAACTTCCATTTTTCTTACAATCAAATTTGAAGCGGCGAGCCCTGTATTATACGATTCCCAAAAGTCACCACGGCTGGTTGATCGATAAATGCCGCCTTTGCCTTTGAGGCCCGCGAAAACAGTTTGGTCGGTATTAAATTTGGGGGAAACGCGAAGAACGCTATATTCGTAGGGATGGTTCATTCCGTTCGGAATATCGACCCAGTTAAGTCCTCCGTCGGTTGAACGCAGAATCTCATTGTAACGCCAACCAGTATATGCACCATCGGTTACTAGAAACATCGTTTTATCACTGGCATAATTGGGCGATGCGGCAAAGGCGTATACCATGTCATGAGGCGTGTGCGCGTGCGCACTCATAGCGGTTGTGCCAATTGACAAGAAAAACGCAGTAATTAAGGCGATTCGCCGAATACAGCTAATCTGGATTTTATTTAATTTGACTAACATATTTAACTCCTTCAAGCTTGAACTACTCCTTCATCATTGATTCGATCGCATGGAGTTTCTAGGTACGAACGAATTAATTAATTGCAGTACTCTGTAGTTGATTGATTACATAAACTGAGATAAGGTTAATAAAAAATATCTTTTTATGCCAATGGTTAGTGTGATTCTTTTCTGATACATTACCCTAAGCTCTAGATTAGCTTATTGTTTCAGCTAGCCTAGAGCAATTTACAGCTGCGTATCCCGGTTAATTGTCGGGGAATCCTGCCACTGCCCAGGTTAATCCGCCGTTTGTTGATTTATAAATATTTTTTCTTGCAGCACCTACAATCGTAGAATCTACCGCATATGTAGGTGATATCTGAAATTCAGTGAATTGAATATTTTCATTTTCAAGCAGCGATAAGGTTATATTTTGGGAAGCAGTGACTGCACCAGCTCCATTCAGATTTGCACGGAATAGTCCTTTGCCGCGAACATTGACAAAGATGTTCCGGTCAGTATCAAAGTTTGGTGAGAATTCCACTTGCTGGACAACAGCATTTGATCCCACTGAAGCATGAGTTTCTTTGGTCCAAGTAGTGCCCCCATCGGTCGAGCGGTAAATGCCATTGTTTGTGCCCACGATCACAAGATTATCAGTAGCAAATTGCGGAGATACCGCAACCCACGAATAACTTTGTCCAACCCATCCAATTGATACGATCGAGCTAGCCCCTACGCGTAAGAAAGTATCTCCGCCATCCTGGGTGCGCCATACCTGTCCTGCGCGAGTAGCGACAAATGCAGTGCGGTCGTTAATATAATTCGGCGACACCGCTATGCTTGTAACCG
The DNA here is from genome assembly GCF_001455205.1 of Nitrosomonas ureae. NCBI lineage: Bacteria > Pseudomonadati > Pseudomonadota > Betaproteobacteria > Nitrosomonadales > Nitrosomonadaceae > Nitrosomonas > Nitrosomonas ureae. Next base: position 2,976,057 of record NZ_CP013341.1, on the reverse strand, counting down.
GATGATCCAGTGGAACGCCGCGTTGCAGTCGCCAGGTTTTTCCAAAGTCTTTTGTATGCAGTACACCATGAAATCTCGATCCGAGATAAATTTCCTTGTCGTTAGTAAAGTTTGGCGATGCTCTCAGGGTTGTGAAAGTAACAAGATCCGGATCTATGGCAAGGAATCGAGGAACAAACTTGACTGTCCAGGTCCCTCCGAAATCGTTGGAGCTTCCAATGTAGCTATTTGTTGCAGAAACCACTGTTTGACTACCATTGGGGTTTTTCACGACCTGTGAATCGAAGAAATTCATTTTCCGCCCTGTCGGATTGGGCCAGCCACTGGTAGACCAAGTTGTGCCACCATTAGCAGAAATGGCTATGCCTCTTCCAACATAAGTTGTGGCAATCATATCTTGATCACTGTTGAAGCTAGTGGATAGCGCAAGTCCTGTCATCAGTCCCATTCGTGTTTGTCTTTGTAGCCATGTGGTGCCGCCATTCCTTGAAATAAAAAGCCCGTCGAATACCGGTAAAAAGATTGTCTTGTCGGTGGCATAGGTTCGGGATATTTGTAAATCGGACATTTCGTTGAGTAATGTTGTTTGCAGAGTGACCTTAGCCCCTGAATTAAACAGTGCCCAGTTATCGCCTTTATCCGTCGATTTAAATACCGATTGTCTTAAGCTGGTGCAGAATACAGTGCGGTCGATCGCGTAGTTCGGTGAAACTGCTATATTATTGATCGCTTCATTGGGTAGATTATTTCCTTTATTGATAAAAGTACTTCCGCCATCACTGCTATAAAAAATCCCAGGGGGGGTTGCAAGGAATATTTCTGCGCCTCCTGGAGCGATGGCCATATCATGGATGATGGTTCCTCCTGTTGGATTTCCTAATTCGGCCCAATCATTACCGCCATTGGTGGATTTGCGCAAATCTCCAGTATTGTTGGCAATCACTAAGGTGTTATCGGTAGCGTAGTCGGGTGAAATGGCAATGACGGTTACTTTATTGGTTTTATCGAGTACTTGAACCCAGTTTGCATTGGTGTTGGAACGACGAAATAGGGCTCCGTTGGCATCGGTGAAAAAAAGCACATAACCCGTGCTGGATTCAGCAACCTCCATTTTTCTTACAATCAAATTTGAAGCGGCGAGCCCCGTATTATACGATTCCCAAGAGTCACCACGGCTGGTTGATCGATAAATGCCGCCTTTGCCTTTGAGGCCCGCAAAAACAGTTTGATCAGTACTAAATTTTGGGGAAACGCGAAGAACGCTATATTCGTAGGGATGGTTCATTCCGTTCGGAATGTTGACCCAGTTAAGTCCCCCATCAGTTGACCGCAGAATTTCATCGTAACGCCAGCCAGTATAGGCGCCGTCAGTCACTAGAAACATCGTTTTATCACTGGCATAATTGGGCGATGCGGCAAATGCAAGCACCATGTCATGGGGCGTGTGCGCATATGTATTTGTAGCGCTGATGCCAATGGACAAGAAAAACGCAGTAATTATGGCAATTCGCCGAATACTGCTCATCCGAATTTTATTTAATTTGACTAGCATGCTTAATCCCTCAAGTTTTGTCGTTCATTAATAATTAGCTTTATAGAATCAAATTATTTATATAAGCTATTGATAAATATTCAGTTCTGTGTAATTATTTTTTTTATAAACTGAAGGTTAAGATTAGTGGAAATATCCTGTGACACAATAGGTCATTATTACTTTTTTTTCTAGTACATATGTACTAGAAAGTTTTTGCTCAATTTGAAAGCTTCGCTACGATAATAAAGAAGAAATCCCTATAACACGCTAACTGCCTATCTTTATAAAAAATTTGAACTTAACTCGTTCTGTGTACAAAGGTAAAATGATATTTTTTAGGCTCTAGGCTCGCAGATCGTGTCTGCGAGCCTAGAGCTTAATAATTATCACTTTTTTTCATATAGTTATGTTTCAACTTGGAAACTATCCATTAGTGATTTCAGATATTCGACAGAGATACACTAATAGCTTGGGCAACTGATTTCAATTAATTAACAGCTGTAAGAAGAAAATATTAATGTTATCAGGCTATTTAATTTTTGAGCCTCCAAGGCACGGGGGAGATTCGTCAGATTTTCCATTCTTTTCAAACCATTCCTCTATGGTCATGGTATGCATGACAAGCGCATGAATTGAATGAAGTTCATCCGCCAGAATGTTATTGACCATTCGGTGTCGAGTTAACAGCATTTTTCCGTTAAATTCATCAGAAACAATGGTCACTTTGAAATGGGACTCGGATCCTTCCGATACATTATGCTTGTGACTTTCATTGATTACCTCTAGAAATTGCGGTTGCAATGATAGGAGTTTGAGCTCGATTGAATTCTTTATATTTATCATATGACTGATATGTGTATTTAGAAATGGAGTACATGGTTACGACTCGATTTTGCATCGTATCGTCGCGTAAATTATGCTGGGGAAAGATAACGCCTGCATTTACTGTCGATTATAGAAGGTTTTTATATACTCAATAATCTTCTGAGTGATTTGTTGCTATGCTTTGAATTCTTTGTGATAAGCATAATTCATTTTTGGGTACTCTCCAAAATCTTTCTGTGAAAGTATTATCATTGCAGTTGCTTTTATGATTGATTGAAGAAGCTTATAAATAGAATTGTTTTAATCTCTTCCGGATTTAATTCCTCGCCCCTCGGGGCGAAGGCTGGTTGAAAACCAGCAGTCTGAAGAGCACTTTTAATACCTCGTTGCTTGCGGCGGGGTGCTTTATTCGCTTCAGTTGAGCTGTATACTGTGTTGGACACCCCGATAAGCGCATGCTAACCCCCTCTTTGCCAAAGGTGTAAACAGGAGATTTTTGTTTCGGAGATTGATGTACGGGGTAATTCCATGTTTGCCCTGCATTCAAGGCTGAATTTTATGAAACTCTGGGTTTCTTAAAATTCAGCGTATTTTTGGCATGAAGCTGGATTCTGATTGAAACTAAGTCTATTTTAAAGACTGATCCCAGTAAGGTATATCGCCGACATATTCTGCGAGAAAATTTATAAATGTACGTATTTTTATAGGCAAATGCCTGCTTGGAAGATAACACGCATAAATATGGCGCTCTATCGATAGATATTCCGGCAGCGCCATCTGGAGTCGTCCTTTTTGTAGTTCCATGCCAATAGTATAAGTAGGTAGCAAAGCGATTCCAAATCCATGAAGAGTTGCCTGTGCAAGTGCATCATTATCATTAATGCGTAAGGTTCCTGAAATTGGAACCTTGATTTTACCCGCCGGTCCGTTGAAACACCAATAGCCTTGCTCGGCAGAGAGAGCGCAATCGAGACAGTTATGTTTCTCTAGATCCTCTGGTATTTTTGGCATGCCCCATTGCTGGAAATACTGAGGCGTTGCGCACAATATGCGGCGCACAGGCGCAATCCTGCGTGCCACTAGATTAAGATCAGGCTCATTTGTCACACGAATTTGTACATCATATCCCTCTTCAATCAAATCACCCGGATGATCGGTAATAGTCAGGTCAATTCTGATCTTAGGATAACGAGTAAGAAAGCATGGAAGAGCCGGAGCGATGTGGCGTGTTCCAAAAGAGCTCGATACACTTACTTTTAGTATTCCGCGCGGTTCAGCATGGAGGCTATTGACTGCCCGTTCGGCATGCTCAGATTCTTCCAGGATGCGAGTTGCATGCTCTGAGAGTGCGGTGCCTGTCTCGGTCAAACTAAGATGCCGAGTGCTTCGGAGAAATAATCGAGTGCTGAGATCTTTCTCCAGTTTAGCAACGGCTTTACTTACTGCTGCACGGGAGATATTCATACGACGCGCCGCTTCTGCAAAGCTCCCGGCTTCGGCAACTCGAGCAAAAATTATCAGGAGATTAAGATCTTGCATAATACTATTGTATCTAATTAAGATACAAAATGTTTCATTTTATGATACTTCTCTCCGGTATTCTTAATCTATATTATCTATTTTAAGGTGAGATATCTACACATGTATCCATGTAACAGTTTTTATTGTCATTATAATTAAACTGCTAATAACGTATCCGCCTTAACCAGCTTGCTCTTGATCACTAAAAGTGATGTGTTTCTGGTTAGTCAATTAGTATTTATATTGTCAACCTATGAGAGCGTATTGTTAATAGGGTTATTTCTGCAGATCAACTGAACTTGCATATATAACCGATAAATGTATTAAAAGGAGTAAAGTCAATGGAAACTAGAGAGTTAATACAAGCACCTCAGTTATTTGTAGTTTATGCAATTACTATTCTCTATACAATTACATTTTCCTTAGCAGCGGTTGTGACCCAGCCCACTGATACTGTGGTGGGCGGCTCACAAAGTATGCACCAGGCTGCTAGGGCAGAAATACAACTTAGCGCAGTGCGAAATAGCCGCTCAGGTTAAATTTAAGATGTATTGTATCCCCCTTGTTAAATAAATTATTGTAGTAAGATGCAAAAATATAAACGGGAGAAATAAATAGCTCCGTGGCAAGACCACGGAGTTGTTTATTTCAATCAGTCAATGGCGGCACGTACAAAACGATTTTCAGGATTCCTATTTTGAAAAACAACTTCGTGAAAATTATCTCCACTGCAAAGTGTGCATTGTTGCATTTTCATTATCCGATGGATTGCACACGATCATGTTGATTATAAGAATCTATTTTAGGGGCACAATACCGTCATCGGACTTTCCGATCACTATAATGTAGGTAGTTTATGGCAGTATGTTAATGATTCGTAAGCTAATTTATCTCCGCATATCTGGAAAAAATGATTTTGCTTGTGGCGGATTCTCGTCTTTCCTCGCAGACCTGTGCTGTGCCCCGAATTCCTTCAATATTTCAGAGGTGATTAAGTGTTTTTTCAATTGCGCGGATGATCAATGCCAGTGAAATAGCGCCCGGATCGGGTGTGCCGAGACTTTGCTCCGCATGCGGGCGTGCGCGACCAATTCTGGGGCGCAAATTCTTGGTGGCTTGAGCTGCTTCATTTGCTATATCAGTTGCAATAGCCCAGGAATCTACAATCGAAAGACCTTGTGATGCCGTCGTCGTAAGTGCCGCTGAGAATGGATGCAGAACATCAACAAGAGTCTTGTCGCCCAACTGTGCTTTCCCGCGATTGATTACATCACGAAGCGCCGAGGCAATACCGACAGCAACTGCTGATGCATCAGGCGTGATTTTGTCACCCAGAGCATCGCCTAAATTGTGGAGGATAATACCCCATAAAGCACCCGATGTGCCGCCAGCCCGATCCGACCAAGCATCGCCAGCAGCTTTAAGTAGTGTTCCAACACCGGTTCTGGCAACTCGCGCTTCTTTTGCCGCTGCAACCGCTGCGGTGATTCCACGCTGCATACCGATGCCGTGGTCGCCATCACCTGCAATAGCATCCAATCGGCCAAGCTCCTCGCTCATTTCATTAATCACTTTGCTGGCGGCCTTAAGAGCTAAAAATACTATTGCTGCAGCTGATTGTGAGTTGGGAGAGCCAGTTTCTAATGAGCGTTTGTTTCTATATGAACTTGCTTCTAATGTGCCAATGTTGGAATAGGCAATATTGCTCCTATAAAAAGCTGGAGTGTCTGCTGCCGCAATCCAGGTTTGCTCAAGTTCATCGTTGATCCAGAATAACGTCAGGGAGAGACCTGCCATATCGAAACTTGTGATTAATTCACCCACTACGGGCTGGACAATGGTCAATCCGCGCTCGAATAGCAATCGATCAACCTGACGATAGACGACAAATAATTCTTCATATTTTACAGTGCCAAGGCCGTTCAGTATTACACCGATACGCGCAGCATCAGGATTGAGGATGGCTGAAGGAATTTCAGCGAGTAACTTGTTGACCAGCATTTCTGCCAGGCCATCGGCAGTTGGTGCATTGATGCGATAGAGGCCAGGTTCACCATGAATTCCCATTCCAACTTCCATCATTCCGGTTGCAACTTCGAACAGTGGTTTATTGGCACCCGGCAGAGTACAGCCGGAGAATGCGACACCGAGTGTCCGCACGCGATCATTGGCATCAGTTGCAATGCGGAAAACCTCATCAAGTGATTTTTCTGTATCTGCAGCTACAGCCGCTGCCTTGAAAACCGGTAAAGTTCCGGCAATACCACGGCGTTTATTTTTTTCAATCAAGGTTGCAGAAGCGATGTCATCAGTTATAACCACCGTTCGAACATCAATGCCCATCGCGCGAAGTCGTTCTTGTGCTTGATTGAAATTGAGTACATCACCGGCATAATTGCCATAACAAAACAAGATGCCGCCACCTGCATCCACGGCCTGCGCTACATTGCAAATCTGTTGCGCTGATGGTGCTGCAAAGACGTTCCCTAGGGCGGCGCCGTGTGCCAGACCTTGCCCAACGAATCCACCAAACGCCGGGTAATGCCCGGAACCGCCACCAATAACAAGTACGACTTGGCCTGGTTTAGCTTTGTGACTGCGAATTACGCCGCCTTCAACCAAGCGTAATTGGTTGCGGTGTGCCGCAACATATCCTTCAATCAGTTCGTCTGCAAATTTTGTTGGGTTATTGAATAAATAGGTCATCGTTTGAGTCGTATTTATTATCGCTTCTCAATTTGTTTCGAGAAACATGCGTGATTTTTATTACTTACAACGTGTAATTTGCGATTCCCCGCGATCTTGCCACCGGGACAGGTGCGGGGTGCGGAGCAAATTTATTCATCCTTTGCATATAAAGTATTTAGATAAGTTTGGATACTTATCATTAGCATATCGAATGTTGTGAAAAATTCAGCCAGAGCTTTTGCATCATTGTCTTTACCTGCTTGCTCCATCTGCGCGCATACTTCACCTAATGCAAGCGCGCCTACTGAACGTGCAGATGATTTGAGTTTATGAGCCAATGAACCTACTGTTGTCAATTGATTTTCTTGATATGCCATGTGGAGTTCTGCTGCAATTTTTTCCGCACTGGTGTAAAAATCCAGCAGCATTTCTTTAATCATTTCCGGATCATTACCAACCAGCTGTTCGAGAACATGAATATCGAGCGGTGTTCCGGTTGATTCGGTTTTGCTGTCAGGTAAGGCTGGTTGAGAGTCAGATAGAGTAGCCTCAATTAGTTTCCGATTGGGTAGGTATCTTTCAAGCATTAAGCGTAAATCTTCAAGCTGTACCGGTTTGCTCAGATAGTCATCCATTCCGGTTTGCAGACAGCGTTCCTTCTCTCCTTTTAGCGCATTCGCTGTTAAGGCAACAATTGGAATATGTTTTTGATTGGTCTCGATTGCTCGAATTTCTCTTGTCAATTCAAACCCATCCATTTCTGGCATGTGTAAATCAGTCAATAACAAATCATAATCTCCCGTTTGCCAACGTTTCAATGCTTCTTTTCCATCGCTAGCAATATCTGCTGCATATCCCAACAGGTTGAGCTGTTGGCGGATTACTTTCTGATTAATATCGTTGTCTTCCGCTACCAAAATTAGTATGCGTTGCCTCAAGGCTTCTTCACGTGTAATGGGTTTAGGCGCTGATGTAATTACGCTCTTCAGGGAAGGGGTCTCTTCTGTTTCTGCTTCTATTCTTCCAGCAGCAATCTCCATCGCGCGAAATAAAGATTGACGATACATAACATCGCCATCCAACGTAATGATGTCGATATCTTCGATACGCGCTTGCCGGCGACGGCCACGCTTAATCACAATAAACCGAGGTTCAATAAAGGGATGCGATTGATATAATCCCGTTTCTGCGGCGTTCTTTATAATTTCAGAGCGAGCGTTAAACGCAGCACGTAATTCCTCAATGGAAGGCACTTGCTCTCCGGCATCGATAACGACGAGCCACAATCCGGGAGCAAGCTTCTGAACAATTTGCTCAACATTGTTGAGATGAGGCGCCTGTTCAACCACGGCACCTGCACTTCTTAAATAAACAGCCAAGTCATTACTCAACCCATCATTCTCACCCAATATCAAGCAATTCATGCCTGCGAGATCATCGATCTTGTGGTCGGCATATGAGATCTTGGTGAGAGGTTTAAAAGGCATTTGTATAATAAAAGTGGAGCCATGTTGAGGCTCGCTTTGTACAGTGATTTCTGCATCCATCAATTCTGCCAGATGATGCGAAATTGCCAAACCAAGTCCAGTTCCACCAAATCGCCGTGTAGTAGAAGGGTCACCTTGCGAAAAGGATTTAAACAATTTCTCCTGAGTTTCTTTATTCATACCGATACCATTGTCGGTAATCTGGAAAGTAACAACTACTTGATCAGGATTGGATTCGGTTAATAATACTCGCACCGATACTTTGCCTTGCTTTTCTTGCTTGCTGGAAAATTTAATTGCGTTATTAATAATATTTACCAATATTTGGCGAAGCCGCAAAGGATCGCCCAGCATATTTTCCGGAATTTCTGGATCAATAAATAAGGTTAATTCCACTTTTTTACTAAGTGCAACATGTGCCAGCATACCGCAAGCGTTTTCGACAATATTGGCTAATGACATTGGAATTTTTTCAATTTCCAGTTTGCCAGCTTCGATTTTCGAGAAATCAAGAATATCTTCAATTATGGAAAGCAGCGAATAAGCAGAATCGCGTATCAAGTTAGCCATTTCCATTTGATAGCCGGTCAGGCTAGTTTGCCTAAGTACGTCAATCATGCCAATCACGCCATTCATCGGCGTGCGAATTTCATGACTCATGGCGGCCAGAAAAGCCGATTTAGCTTTATTAGCTTGCTCTGCCTCAATCCGAGCTTGTTGTAAATCATTCATAATGCGGACATGTTCGCGGATGTCCCGCATTACTCCGGTAAAGTGCCGTTCTTCGCCCACATAATACTCACTGACCGCTAAATATAGCTCGATTCGTTCGCCATTCTTGCGAATGCCTTCCACTTCACGCCCGCGACCAATGCCATGCGACCCGGATAAATAAGGGCGACCGACATATTCCTGGCCATGGCCAGTACGGCAGTAATTTTCCATATAACTGATATGTTTACTACGATCCGGTTCGGGTACGATGATCGATACATTTTGCCCGATCATTTCATCGTGACTATAGCCAAACAGTTTTTCCATTACCGGATTGACGGAAAGAATCTTGCCTATTTCATCAGTGGTAACTACACAATCTACCATGTGCTCAACAACAGAACGCATTTCTTCTTCTTTAATCGCCAAAGCGGAATTTGCCCGTTGCAAGTCGGCTGTACGAGCGGCAACTCTATTTTCCAACTCCATATTGCTGGCATTTAGCCGCTCCACCATAAGATTAAATGTCTGCGCAAGTTGTCCCATTTCATTCCAACCTTCAATCGCGGCACGCAGGTGCAAATTACCTGCCGAAATCTCTAATGCGCTTTGGTTCAAGTGTTTCAAAGGGTCGACAACGCGGCGATTAAATAAAAAAGCTCCGAATAAAGCAGCGAGAAAGGTCAGAATTACAATTACCACACCCACAAAATGAACATGATATACAGAAGCAAAAGCCTCATCGGCATTGATCTGCACTACCATGCCCCACTTCAAGCGCGGCAGATAACGCCATGCTGCTACCACTTCTTTGCCCCGGTAATTGACCGTTAATGCACCCCCTGAATCACCATTCAGTGCATATTGGATTGCCGTGGAGAATGGTGGGTTATCAAGAGGAATTTTTCGTTTTAATGCAGCATCAAGATCATACTTAAGCGGAGCCATTACCAAGGCAGTTTGATCATCTTCAAGTCTGGCTACTATGGTTTCTCCGCTATTGCTAAGCCCCACGTTATTTGAAATTACTGAAAACACAAGGTGGCTGTATATTTGCAGCGCTAGTACCCCTTGAATTTCTCCATCAATCATAATTGGCGTTGCAACGAATGCGGCTATAGCACCTTTGGATGGTTCGTAATATTCAAAGTCAGAAATACTGCTTTCCAAATTATCCAACGCATGGCGGGTAACTTTACCCAAGCCGGTATCACGGTAGCGATCAGTTCGTAAATTAGTTGCAAAATCAGATTCATGGGCTTGAGAATAAACTATTGTTCCTTGAGTTGAAATCAAGAATAGATCATAGTACCTAGCATAGTCCAGAAAGCGTTTGAAGCTTTCACGATAATTCGCATCTAATTGGCGATATTCATCGGAGTCGACTCCATGTTGTTCAAAGGCTGCGGTGAGTTTAACCATAGCTTCATGGGTTGTATTCATACCGCTTACTAAATAAACGTCAGACAAGCGTTCCAGAAGATAGCTGTCAATTTGCTCGACTTTTTTGTCAGCGATGGCGGAGACTTTTTGAATGGCAGCTTCTTTTATTTCTGTTTCGAAGGTGTGCAGTAAACTATTGCCAATAAATAATATTGGTAATAAAGAAACTAATGTGAACCAGACAGCAAAACGCTGTGTAAGTGACGTGAATTTCACCAGTTTCTCCTAGCGATTATTGCTAATGGGACTGTCGAATTAATTTTCTAACGCAAGAAAGGTGTCTCAATAGCCAATCTACAAGATTCAAATTGAACTCTTCCCTTCTTCGTTATCATTATTATATCTAGCGCTTTGCTTAAATAGTAAAAGACATTTATTCTTTCCGATTTAATGTTATTACGGATTGTGTCGTAATTTGATTGCTTCAAATTTCTGTAACCCGTAACACATATGAAAGCATTTTGTATTATTAATTTAAACCTAATTGCTAAAAATAGCGACACTTAGGAAGGAATGGATCAAAAAGGTGATTTTTCTTATAGAAAAAGTGTTGTTAAAAATAATTTTATGAGAATATGTTAAAGGAAAGGCAATTCTGTCAAATATCTGTGATATTTAACTAATGCGAGCTCTGAGAATTTGAAGTTGATGAAATATCTGTTTAATGAAGCTAAAGGTGGGTACATTTTCCAGTGTCATATGTTCAACGTGATCTGCTTATTACGACTCATTTGGTTGGGATTTCTGGTTTCAGGATGCATGTTGCTGGTTTTTCTCATTCCATTTACTGTTCATGCTCAGACGTTTGGTAAAGTAATACAGCCCTACGGAAGTTATATTTTTACCGCGGATGATAATTTATTGCGTTTCAGGGACAATCAGAGAAGCGACAATATTTCTGATGAAACTATTCGTAATGCGATTATTAGAAAAGACCTTTTTGATATGTCGCATCGATTTACCGGTGGGGTTATCCTTCAGAAGGAAATCAGCCGGCAGCGGTTAAGTGCTAATTTTAACTATAGTCGCGTTCAGTTTGAAAGATTCGGTGTAATGGACAACAATCTGAAAAACTTCAGCGGCAACTGGAACTGGTTCCTAGGAAAGCAACTGGAAGGTAATATGGGAGCTAGTTATACACAATCTCTGGCACCCTTCCTGTTTCAGCCGGGTATTAAGTCCATCCGTACCGAATTGACAGAATATATTAATGCGGCTTGGCGGTTTCATCCAAGATGGCGATTGAATGGTGAGTTTACGCATTATGATCTGGGTATCAAGGCGCCTCCTGATGTTCCTCGTTTAAGATTCCTTGAACGTACTGAAAACCAGTTTGAAGGAGGAATTGACTATGTTTCCTCGCGAGGTACTGCTGGCAGAAATACAATCGGAGTGCTTTTTCGCCACATAGATGGCAATTTTCCGTTTGAACCTACCTCAGCATTTGTTAATAATGATTACAAGCAAAACGAAGTCATGGCTAAGATTAACTGGGATATCACGAGTAAATCCACCTTCCAGGTACGGGGTGGATGGGTGGATCGTCAGAATGCCAGTTTTGCACAGCGCGATTTCAGTGGATTCAATGCACGTGGTTTTTTACAATGGCGGCCAACAGATAAAACTGGATTGACTGTTAGTGGGTGGCGCGAAACTTCAGCCAGACAAAATCTGACTGCAAGCTATAGCCTTAACACTGGCGTAAGCTTAATACCTTATTGGAATATTACAGAAAAAGTACGAATGGAGGGAGACTTCTCGTATGAAACACGCAACTTTGGTGACCGCATAACAAATCTTACTGATCCAGAATTATCAAATGCTTTAGGTGTGCACAATAGAATTCGCAACGCTACTGTCAGATTTGTATATAACCCTTATCTTGGTCTAGAACTTAGTGCCTCAGCCTATCATGCCGATTTAAAATCAGATTCCGTTTTTGGCGGCTTTAACGCCAATGGTGCCAATGTCAACCTACAATATACTTACGGACAACGATGACAGTTAATGATTTGCCCATAGTAGCTTTTTTCAAGCACTTGCTTGATCCATTCATTATATGGAGCATGCTGATATTGACAACCTGGCTCTATCAGGAAGATTTCACCAGTTACTATTTGATACTAGTCATTATCACTTTCTTTATTTCCTCATATATTTTTGAACGTATTCTAGTTTACCGTAACTGGCGCAAGGGGCGTTTGCTTGCTTATATGCGCGATACTGTGATGGGTTGGCTAATCATTGTAGTTATCCTGATATTTTTGGGTTATGCCACTAAGTTTCATAGTCAATTTTCAGGAGAAGTTCTGCTGACTTGGTTCATTGTTACGCCCTTGATGTTGATCGCAAGTCATCTTACAGTCCATAGCATTGTTGCTAATCTGTACCACAAAGGCAAATTGCGTTCGGCGATAATCATTGGCATCAACGAGAACAGTTTGCACTTTATCAAGCATATTGCTGATCATCCATTTTTTCTGATCAATTTCCAAGGTTTTTTCGATGAACGTAGTAGCACAAGAATTGCTGGTAGGTTTAGATCTGATGCGACCAATTCATCTGATGAACCTGAGATTGATCCGGTTTCTCCGTCGATCAATTTTGGTTCACGCTTGGGAGGATTGGAAGGTGTCGTGTCCTATGTTCAGAAGCATAGTATTGATATGGTTTTTATCAGTTTGCCAATGTCGTCTCAGCCTCGAATTCAAAAATTAATGGATGAATTACCTGATACTACAACTTCTATTTATTTTCTTCCGGATATTTATATCTTCGATTTGATGCAGGCGCGATTTGAGTATATTGGTGATATTCCGGTAGTCGCCATGAATGAATCACCCTTTACCGGTATTGATGGTGTGGTCAAATCCATCAGTGATTTTATGCTCGCGTTGGTTATCATCATTTTGTTGTCTCCTGTAATGGCATGTATTGCATTGGCAGTAAAGTTTACTTCTCCGGGGCCCATCATTTTTAAACAGCGTCGATATGGTCTTAACGGTGAAGAAATCACTGTTTATAAGTTCCGCTCTATGACAGTCATTGAAGATGGCGCAGATATCCAGCAGGCACAAGAAAACGACCAAAGATTCACCAGAATCGGTGGCTTTCTCCGGCGAACATCACTGGATGAGTTACCGCAATTCTTCAATGTATTGCAAGGACGAATGAGCATCGTTGGTCCGCGACCTCATGCAGTTGCGCATAATGAGCTTTATCGTAAATTGATCAAAGGTTATATGTTACGGCATAAAGCTAAGCCTGGTATTACCGGCTGGGCTCAGGTTAATGGCTGGCGTGGCGAAACTGAGGTGCTGGAAAAAATGCAGGCTCGCATAGAGCACGATTTGTATTACCTCAAACACTGGTCCATCTGGCTCGACCTTTGGATCATTCTTAAAACTGTTTTGATCGTCTTGCGTAAAGATAATGCATATTGATTACGTGGGTTGAGTACGAAAGCAGCAGTTAATAGTGATCAAGAAGCCAATTGAAGTGACATCGTAGTTTCTTGATCGATCAAACAAAAGATCAATGAGCGCATTGTCACTAAAATATATGGTTTTGGTAGTTTTGGTGATGGTGTTACTTATTGGAATTCTGCTAAAATGCAATATTCTATAAAAGTGTTAAGCAAGGAAAAGTTGTCATGGCTTATGTTGTAACTGAAAATTGTATTAAATGTAAATATACGGATTGTGTAGATGTATGTCCGGTTGATTGCTTTCGTGAAGGACCTAATTTTCTAGTGATAGATCCCGATGAATGTATTGATTGTACATTATGTGTTGCAGAATGTCCGGTAGAGGCTATTTATGCAGAGGATGATGTGCCTGATGAACAGACGCACTTTATTTCGTTGAATGCTGAACTATCCAAAGAATGGCGTCCAATTATTGAAAAGAAAGATGCGCTGCCTGATGCAGATGACTGGGCTAGCGTTAAAGACAAACTGGACCAATTGCAACGCTAAGTGGGAATGGCGGTAATTCAGATGCCGCATGTTTGATTCTTCACAATTCCCACAGATTCCTTTTGATGAAATCTCTAAGCGCATAAATGCTGACAGCGTGGTTGTTACACCTAATAGCAGGCTTGCATTAGCGCTTAATGAGAAATTTAATCAAGATCAAATTAAACAGAAAAAGTCTGCATGGTACTCAGCAGACATTCTGCCATTTTCTTCGCTAACCGAGCGAATTTATCTCGAATCATCATATGTCAAGCCGATAGCTACATTACCTTTGTTACTGTCTGTGCATCAGGAGCAAGTACTTTGGGAATCAATTATTCTATCTTCAGAAGTTGGAAAAGCATTATTAAGAATTCCACAGACAGCTCGTTTAGTCAGTGAAGCATGGTATCTCGCACATGCTTGGCGGTTGATTCATCGTCTAGGTGATGTTGTACCGAACGAAGATGTTAGAGAGTTTCTAGGTTGGGCAGAAACTTATCAAAATATAACGACACAAACCCGGCGCACGGATCAAGCCCGTATTTGTGATCTGATTACAGAACAATATGAATTTCTGGATATTAAAAAACCATCTCTAATAATCTGTTATGGTTTTGATGTTATTACGCCACAGCAAATTGTTTTCTTAAAGAAGCTGAGTGATTGCGGGTGTGAAGTCGTGGTCGCTAATCCAACCATTCAATGGCCGCAATCAGTAGCAACTATTCAACGATGCGAATATACGAATAGTCAGGAAGAAATTTATCAAGCTGCAATATGGGCACGCTCCAAAATTGAAACAGTAAGCAATAGTGTGAATGGCGTGCGCGTAGGTATCGTGGTGCCGGCATTGGTGAAATATCGGAATACATTGATTCGTATTTTTAAGAAGGTAATGCATCCGGATATTCGATTTGCATTGCCGGGAACAACGCGAAATATTGCTCCGTTTAATGTTTCGCTGGGTTTGGAACTAATAAGTTATCCATTGATTGATATAGCTTTTATAGGCCTGGCATTACTAAATCAAAAAGTGGAATTTAACCGTATTAGTTACTGGTTGCGCTCACCATTTCTTGCAGGGAGCGAAAGTGAAATGAGTCAACGTGTGCTGCTTGATGCACAAATACGTCGTTTTTCTGAACCTGAGATTTCTTTGGAGCGGTTATTTATACTCGTATCGCGAGCAAGTGGAGGGAAGGAATGCCCAATTTTACTGCATTGTTTGTCCGTATTAAGGATATTTGGTCAAACTAGGCTTCCAGAGTCAGCCAGCCATACTGTATTCGCGAGAGTTATTGCCGAAGTGTTGCAAATTTTGGGTTTTCCCGGAGAGCGTGGTTTGGATTCCAGTGAGTTTCAAGCCCTTAAAAAGTGGCAGCTGCTTATCGCAAATTTCGCAGCGCTTGATCAAGTCAACGTAAAAACCAGCTACCATGAAGCTGTCAGCCGACTTAGACAGATGGCAAGCGATACCTTGTTTCAGCCCGAAACACCTAATGTGCCTGTGCAGATTATCGATGTATTTGATGCGATCGGGATGGAGTTTGATCATCTGTGGGTTATGGGATTATCCGATGAACAGTGGCCCTTGAAGTCCCATCCAAATCCTTTTTTGCCATTAGAGTTGCAACGCAAAGCAAAATTGCCCTGGGGATCAACGTTGGAGTCATATGCATACTGTCAACGACTAACACGGAATTGGCTATGCAGCGCTAAAGATATCATATTAACCTATCCCAGATATAGTAACGATCGCGATGGACATGAATTGAAATGCAGCCCATTGATTCGATTGATGCCACTCAGCGGACCGGTGGTTCGTGATATGGAACAGCATCATGATCGGATTATCCAGTCGTGCGAAATGGAATATATCGTAGATTGTGAATCACCACCGTTGGATAAAGAAATCGTTAAACAAGGAATCAGAGGCGGTACATCGATAATTAAGGATTATGCCGCATGCCCATTTCGTGCTTGGGCCAAGCATCGATTATCTATTTCAGGCTTGGATGCGCCGCACACAGGTCTGAATGCAGCGGAAAGAGGCTTGTTGGTGCATCAGGTATTAGCACAGCTATGGCAACAATTGAAAACCAAAGAAGCGCTTGATGATATTAGTGATTACAACCTTGAGCGTATGCTGAAAGATATTACAAACAGTGCTATTTTACAGATGGAGCAATATAGGCCTATTGCACTTTCCGGACGTTTTGCACAAATTGAACAACGGCGTTTGTTTCGCTTGGCGCTTGAATGGTTGGATGAAGAAAAAAAGCGTAGTTCCTTTAAGGTAATCGCTGTGGAAGAAAAATGCGTTATTCAAATAGGTGATTTGATTTTGAGCACCCGCTTGGATCGAATTGATGAGTTGGAGAATGGGCAATGGATCGTAATTGATTATAAAACAAGCAGAAAATCCATTCAATCAATGATCGGAGAACGTCCGGACGAGCCGCAGCTTCCTTTATATCTGATGATGGAAGGAATGAAGCAACAAGCTGCTGGTGCTGCATTTGCGGTTTTAAAACGAGGGGAAATGGGGTTTACGGCAATAGTGCGAGAAGCGAATCTATTGCCAGGTATAAAAGCTTTCTCGCAATTAGAAAAATGCGCACGGTTTAACACATGGGAGGATCTGATTGCAGCTTGGCAGCAATATCTGACAAATCTGGCAACGGGTTTTTGTAGTGGTGATGCGAGAGTAAATCCCAAGAATTTTCCGGCAACGTGTAAGTATTGTGATATGCAATTGTTTTGTCGGATTCGTGAGCGGATCGATGACAGTGTGACTGAGTTGAGCAAGGAAAGTGGCTAATTCTAAAATAATCCCTGATGCGGATGAGCGCCGTCAAGCACTTGATCCATCTCAATCATTTATTGTTCAAGCGCCGGCCGGGTCGGGAAAAACAGCGTTGCTTATCCAACGTTATCTCAAATTACTGACTTGTGTCGACGCACCTGAAGAAGTGGTGGCCATTACCTTCACGCGCAAAGCTGCGGCAGAAATGCGTACTCGGGTTCTAGCCGAACTAGAAATTGAACACAATCCAGATGAAGCTGAAACTACTCATGAAAAATTAAACCAGGAATTGGCAGCGGCTGTTTTGCTGCGCGATCAACAAGCAGGCTGGTATCTTATTGAGCACCCCGAACGATTGCGAATACAGACGATTGATTCATTATGCGCTTCATTGACAAGACAAATGCCTATGCTGTCAAAGTTTGGAGCGCAACCCGAAACTATTGAGGACGCTACCGATTTTTATTTGGAGGCGGTGCGAGTTACGCTTGAATTGATGCAGCAAGACCACGCAATTGCCCATGATGTAGAACAGTTGCTTGAGCATCTGGATAATGACATGGCGCGCGTCGAAACTTTACTGATTGAAATGTTAGCGCAGCGTGACCACTGGTTGCGTCATATCCATGCTAAAACCCGGCAAGAGCTGGAAGAATCCTTACAAAATTTGCGTTATCATGCATTGCAATATGTTTTGCTGCAATTTCCCAAGGTGTTAGAAAATGAGTTGCTAGCATTGCTGCGTTATGCCGCCATAAATCTGACTGCTGATGGCAAGAAGTCATCCATTCTGTTTCCCAATCAAATATATAGCCTATCTTCAGCTAATGTTGAGCATTGGTATGGGATTGCAGAATTGTTACTTACACGGGAAGGTTCTTGGAGAAAAAAAATCTCTATCAACGAGGGTTTTCCGTCTGGTAACAGCAAAATTGAGAAGGATGAAGCAAAGAAATGGAAAAATCGATGGGGTGCCTTGGTCGCTGCGCTTAGCTCAGAGGAAGTTTTTCGACAAGCATTACATGATATGCGTCTATTGCCACCCCCTTATTATACGGACAGGCAATGGAAAATTCTTGGTGCAATAACAAGATTATTACCGAATGCTGTCGCACAACTTAAGATCATTTTTCAAACCAGTGGTTTTGTAGATTTTTCGGAGGTTACGCAACGTGCGTTGCTTGCATTGGGGGAATCCGAATTCCCTACAGATCTGGCGTTAGCGTTGGATTATCGCATCCAACATTTGTTGATTGATGAGTTTCAGGATACTTCGATCAGTCAGTATAAGTTAATTGAAAAACTTATTGCTGGCTGGGAAATGGGGGATGGGCGCAGCTTATTCGCCGTGGGAGATCCGATGCAATCCATCTACCGGTTTCGGGAAGCGGAAGTAGGACTTTTTTTGCAAGCTCGAAATACCGGCATTGGCCATCTGGTCTTACAGCCAATTACGCTTAGTTCTAATTTCCGCTCACAGCGAGGGATCATTGATTGGGTTAATGAAACTTTTACACAAATTATGCCTATTCGTGAAGAGATTGAATCGGGTGCGGTGCCTTATACGCCTTCAACTGCAATACACTCTAGGTTCACAGAGATCGCAGTGAAAGTATATCCATTATTTGATAAAAATCAGATTGCTGAGGCCAACCAAGTTGTTGAAATAATACAGCAAAATCGCCGTGATTATCCCACAAATACAATCGCAATTTTGGTGCGTAACCGTAGTCATTTACAGACAATTGTACAAAAACTAAAAGAATCCGGTTTACGGTTTCGTGCCATTGATATTGAGTTATTGCATTACAGGCCTGTAGTTCAGGATCTGCTGGTTCTTACCAGAGCATTGATAAATTTAGCGGATAAAGTGGCTTGGTTTGCATTATTACGTGCGCCTTGGTGTGGATTTTTGCTTAAAGATATTGATGCTTTGCTTAAGACCAGTAATGAACATAAAGAAAAAGATTGTGATACAACTATCAATGAAACAGTTCTGTGGCAGTTAATTGATGATCCAAATCATTGGTGCTATCTTTCAGATGATGCAAAGGCACGAATAGAAAGGTTACGTGACGCTTTGGCACCTTGCATAATGCATCGGGAGCGTCAGTCTCTGCGCATGACGGTTGAGGCAGTGTGGCAAGCTTTAGGTGGGCCGGGGTGCATTAATCCCATTATAAAAAAAAATAGTAATTATATTTCGACAACTTGGAGTGATGCCATGATCTTCCTGGATTATCTAGAAATGCAGGAAGAAGTTGGTACGATTCGAGATCTGATTGGTTTTGAGAAAGGATTGAATGCGCTCTACGCATCCCAAGATCTGGTCGCAGATGATTCTTTGCAGATAATGACGATTCATAAGGCAAAGGGACTTGAATTTGATACAGTTATTGTGCCTGGGATGGGTCGAGAGCAGCGTAGAAACGATAAACAATTGTTAAAGTGGATGGAACAACCGCATGATCGAATTAAAGTTGAAACCAAGTTGGTTAGCCCGGAGTTATTACTTGCGCCCATCCAGGAAACGGGATTAGATTCTGATCCGATTTATAGGTGGATGGAAAAAATTGATTGTAAGAAAGAGCAGAATGAAGCGGATCGCTTGTTATATGTGGCTGCGACACGGGCTAGGAAGTTTTTACATTTGCTAGGGCATGTAAACTTGGTTGAGAGTGAGGAAGGAAAATACATACCTAAAAAGCCAGCGGTGGGTTCATTGCTCCATAGATTATGGCCTGTTATGCAATTAATTTATTTTGATGCTGTTGAAAAAAATACTATGGATAAAAATCTTAAGCTAGAAAACAAAGATTGTGAAGTAATTATCAGTGATATAAACAATCAAGGTATATATAGGCTAAAAGAAGGATGGACATTGCCCGATGCGCCAAAATCAGTTGCTTGGAAAGAGATATACGAAACTAAACAAATTCAGGAAGATATTGAATTCTCATGGGCGGGCGAAATGGCTCGTCATGTGGGTAATGTAGTGCATCGTTGGTTAAAAAAAATTGCTGACGATGAGTTACGTGCCTGGGATACTGAGCGCATACGAATGATGCACGACTGCTTTAAACAGAATTTACTTGCTGATGGCATGAGCGGGAACGATAAGGAAGTGGAGAATGCGATTGATCGAATCATTTTAGCATTGATTAATGCGATCAGTGATGAGCGAGGGCGGTGGATTTTGGGCAGCCATCGACATGCAAAAAATGAATTGAGAGTTGTTGGAATTGTTGATAACAAGCTTATGAATTGCGTGATTGATAGAACTTTCACTGATTCTAGAGGGGTTCGATGGATAATTGATTACAAAACAGGTAGTCATGAAGGTGCGGATGTGGACAATTTTCTGAATCGTGAACAAATTCGTTATTATGAGCAATTGAATTATTATGCAAAACTCATGCGGCAAATTGATTCGCAGCCAATTAAATTAGGAATTTATTTTCCACTTATTAAAGGTTGGCGTGAGTGGGAATAATAGGATGAAGTTAAAAAATATTTCTGCTGATATTGGAGTGATGATGCTTATCCCTTTAGTCATTGTGAGTAAAGGGGAAAGGGGCGAAAGAAGGAGGAGATGCCTTGGTTTTGGAAGGTAATTTTATGACAAATGACTTGACTTTGAACCCCAAGGTCGACTAGCCTGAGAGGTGTAGCTAAAAGCGGGATAGAATACTATAAGTTATATGAAGGTTTTGGCTACCGAATTTAGGAGTACTAATTAATTAGTATTAAGTAAGTAAGAAGTATAAGAGTAGTAGTATTAGAGAAGAACGAGAAGTAGTTTTGATTAACAGTTAGGAGGTAGAAACATGGCAACAACCTATGGCACAACTAGCGGCGCTGCGAGCGCCAACTATGACATGTCGCTGTGGTACGACTCGAAATATTACAAGATAGGCATGTTAACGATGCTTTTGGTAGCGATATTTTGGATCTGGTACCAAAGGACATTTGCGTATTCACATGGCATGGACTCGATGGAGCCGGAATTTGACAAGGTATGGATGGGACTGTGGCGCGTCCACATGACACTGATGCCATTGTTTGCGTTGGTAACCTGGGGCTGGATACTGAAGACCCGCGATACCAAGGAACAACTGGACAATCTGGACACCAAGCTTGAAATCAAACGTTATTTTTACTGGATGATGTGGCTGGGTGTATATTTGTTTGGTGTTTACTGGGGCGGCAGCTTCTTTACCGAACAAGATGCCAGCTGGCACCAGGTGATTATACGAGACACGAGCTTTACACCGAGTCACGTAGTGGTGTTTTATGGCTCATTCCCGATGTACATTGTATGCGGAGTAGCGGCATACCTGTACGCGATGACACGTCTGCCATTGTATAGCCGCGGTACATCTTTCCCGTTGGTAATGGCGATTGCAGGCCCATTGATGATTCTGCCGAACGTAGGGTTGAACGAATGGGGACATGCATTCTGGTTCATGGAAGAGCTGTTTAGCGCGCCGTTGCACTGGGGCTTTGTGATTCTGGGCTGGGCGGGATTATTCTCAGGTGGTATAGCGGCACAGATTATCACCCGTTACTCTAACCTGACCGATGTAACCTGGAACAACGCAAACAGAGAAATTCTGAACAATCGTATCGTTCCTTAATTTGGATGGAACTTACCTTCCTCTGCCAGGAAAAGGACGAGGGAGGTAAGGAATATCTCGACTAAGTTTTTGTACTAATGGGAACAAGCCTATAGGCTGACGATAAAGAGAAGTAAGGGAAGCGTATCGTCATGTTTTCATATTTAATATCACATGAAATGAAGGGAGGGTCTAGTGAGTAGAACAGACGAAATTATAGCGGCAGCGAAGATGCCGCCGGAAGCGGTCAAGATGTCCAGATATATAGATGCGGTTTATTTTCCAATTCTCTGTATTCTTCTGGTAGGAACGTATCACATGCACTTCATGCTACTGGCAGGGGACTGGGATTTCTGGCTTGACTGGAAAGATCGTCAATGGTGGCCTGTAGTAACACCGATTGTAGGTGTCATGTACTGTGCGGCGCTGATGTATTACCTGTGGGTAAACTATCGCCTGCCATTTGGCGCGACACTTTGTATTGTATGCCTGTTAGTAGGTGAATGGCTGACCCGTTACTGGGGTTTTTACTGGTGGTCGCATTATCCGATCAATTTTGTACTGCCATCGACCATGATTCCTGGTGCACTGATGCTGGATACGATTTTATTATTGACGGGTAACTGGCTGGTAACCGCACTGTTAGGCGGTGGATTCTGGGGTTTATTTTTCTATCCGGGCAACTGGCCTATTTTTGGTCCAACCCACTTGCCGCTGGTTGTAGAAGGTGTATTACTGTCAGTAGCCGACTACACAGGTTTTCTGTATGTACGTACAGGTACACCGGAATATGTTCGCCTGATTGAGCAAGGATCGCTGCGTACCTTTGGTGGTCACACCACGGTGATTGCTGCGTTTTTCTCAGCCTTTGTATCTATGCTGATGTTCTGCGTATGGTGGTACTTTGGCAAACTATACTGTACCGCTTTCTACTATGTTAAAGGAGAAAGAGGACGTATATCGATGAAGCACGACGTAACGGCATTTGGTGAAAAAGGCTTTGCACAGGGGATTAAATAATGAATATAAAAAGCATTTTTAAACTGGGCGTATTAGGCCTGTATGGAGCGGCGATAGGGGCGGCCTCACTGGCGCTGACGCTGACGGTAGATGTTAATACAGCGGCGGCACACGGTGAACGTTCACAAGAACCGTTTCTGCGTATGCGTAGTATTCAATGGTATGACCTGAAATGGCAACCTAAAGTCACCAAAGTAAATGACATTGCAACCATGACAGGGAAATTTCACCTGGCAGAAGATTGGCCACGTGCGGTAGGTAAGCCTGATCGTGCATTCTTTAACGTAGGTAGCCCAAGTCCGGTGTTTGTACGTTTGAGCACCAAGCTGAATGGCGAACCGACATTCATATCAGGGCCATTGATCATTGGTCGTGACTATGAGTTTGAAGTTAAACTGAAAGCGCGTATTCCAGGCCGTCATCACATGCATGCAATGGTGAACGTAAAAGATGCGGGCCCTATTGCAGGACCAGCGGCGTGGATGAACATTTCAGGTAGCTGGGATGACTTTACCAACCCTGTAACCACATTGACAGGAAAAACGATTGATCTGGAGACGTTTAACTTCAGCAATGGTATATTCTGGCACGTTTTATGGACAGGCTTAGGGGTATTCTGGATTGGTTATTTTGTAGCGAAACCGATGTTTTTGCCGCGCAGTCGTGTATTGCTGGCGTATGGTGACGAACTACTGACATCACCGACAGACAGGAAATTTGGTATGGCGATAGCGATACTGACCTGCGCGCTGGTATGGGGAGGCTATCGTTATACTGAAAGCGTACACCCTTATACCATACCGATCCAAGCGGGTGAATCCAAGGTAGAACCAATGCCGATTGCACCGAATCCGGTAGCGATCAAGGTAACGCATGCTAACTATGACGTTCCTGGACGTGCATTACGCGTGACGATGGAAATCACCAACAACGGAGACTCAGCGGTTAACATCGGAGAGTTTACGACGGCGGGTGTTCGTTTTGTAAATCCATTGGGTCAGAAACATCTGGATCCTGATTATCCAAAAGAACTGGTAGCTACTGGTTTGACAATGGATGACGACAGAGGGATTGAACCTGGAGAAACCCGTGAAGTTAAGATGGAAGCCAAAGACGCGTTGTGGGAAGTACAACGTTTGATGGCTCTGTTGGGTGATCCGGAAAGTCGCTTTGGTGGTTTGCTGATGACATGGGATGATGACGGCAATCGTTATATTAACAGTATTGCTGGTGCGGTAATTCCAGTCTTTACCAAGTTATAATCTGGTATAGCTTCAATACACCGGTACACCACTGTCGGAAGACAGCCGGTGTACCGGTTTTTTATTGCTGTATTTTTGTTTTGGTAAATAAGCGGTAATTAAGCTGGTAGCTAAAAAGGGCCTAGAAATCTAGGCCAGGAAAAGATTAATTACATTTTCTTGGTTGTAATAAATAAGGCATTGTAGTTTTTGAAATAATATATGTAAGAAAAGAATAATGCAGCATAATCCAGGATTTTTGAAATTAGTAGAGGAAGTAAAAAAACGTATAAAGGAATGTACAGTGGGAGATGTGCACGCCAAACTGATACAAGGAATACAATTTCATTTTATTGACGTGCGGGAAGATCACGAATTTTTGATAGATCACGCTGCAGGTGCGCGCCATCTTGGCAAAGGTATTATTGAGCGTGACATTGAAACAGTAATACCTGAGAAAAATACATTGATTATATTATATTGTGGCGGGGGTTATCGATCGGCCCTGGTGGCAGATACGTTGCAGTTAATGGGTTATAAAAATGTATTGTCGTTGGTTGGCGGAATCAAAGCATTGCGTGATGCAGGGTTTCCATTAAAGAGAAATGAATCAATCTAGAAAAATAACTATTCTTACTGCATGTAGCGGCATCATTTACTGAAGTTAATCATCAAACTGCAATGATGGGATGCTTTATGGATTCCTCTCATCCTTAATCGATAACTCGATTTGTTCGGCTGGGTGCGATAAACTACTATCGCTGATATGGCAAGGGATAACGGTATTGCTTGTATTGTGACTATTGCTGTCGGATACTATATGAGCTCTTTCAAGTGGCAATGTTTCACCATGAAAAAACCTAGGATCCCGAAAATAACACCACATCATTAAAGGGATTCCTAAGAATAACGCAACAACTCCGATTAAAAATACTGCGCCCATGCCAGCAATTGATCCGCTTGATCCATAATCCGGATCCATCATATTCCAAGCTTGAAAAATTCCTACAGCAATTAGTACAACGGCAGCCATAATAGGCAGCAATACCTGAGATACAGCTGTACGCCAGTGATTAAGGGCCGTACGATGGAAATATAACGCACAAGATAATGCCGCAACAGAGTAATAAGTGCAGATCGCAATACTGACACTATGAATCGTATCTTTAATAATTGATTCGCTAATTAAACTAAGCGTACTGTAAATGATCAGCGTCATTAAGCCGATAGACCAAGTGGCAAATTTTGGAGTTTGTGTTGCTTCATTAACTGAAGAAAATCTTTTTGGGATTGCCCGGTATGTCGCCATTGCCAAGGCAGCGCGTGCAGCAGGCATAATCGTGGACATTGTGGCGGAGAAAGCAGAAACTCCGATAATCAATGCGGCAATCAACGCTCCCTGGGTGCCGATGATATCAGTTGCAAGAACAGTTATGCTGGAGTCAATATTATCCTTAAACGTCAAGCTTGATTGATGATGGGAATCTATACCGGCATATGCCAATGCAGTGGTGGAAAAAACAACATAAGTGATAACTGTAATGATCATTGAAATAATACCGCTCCTTCCAGCTTGTTCAGCACTGCCTTCTGTTTCTTCCGACATTGCCAAAGATGCATCAAATCCCCAGAATATAAAGAGAGCGATAAGAAAGCCATCCAGAAAAGCGGTAAATGAGTCGATCGCAAATGGATTAAACCACTCGAGCGAGAATGTTTCGGCGGTACTGACAGCGCCTCCTTGCATGACACGTAATAATAGGAATGCAGCAAGTGCGATAAGGATGCCGTACTGAGCAATTGTCAGAATCATAGTGGTACGAGAGGATTCTTTAGCACCAAGCGCGGTGAGATAAGTTGTACTGAAGATGAAAAGGCCCGCTACTCCAATATGAAACCATTTTGGAATATTTGTCAGGTGAAAAATAACAGCCGCCGCGTTTACCATAATCTGAGTAGCGGCAACACCTGCCAAAACACTTGCTAGTAGAAGCGCCCAGCCCCCAAACCAACCAAACTTTGGCCCTACAGCTTTTGTACCCCAGGTGAAAATAGTACCGGCATCCGGAGCAGAAGTAGTTAAATGCTTGTAAGATAAGGCAACAAAGAACATTGGAATCACCGAAAGTATGAATACAATTGGTAATTGATAGCCGCTTCCAGCTGCGCCATAACCGAGCGCTCCTGTCAAAGAATACGCCGGGGCGGTTGCTGCGAGACCAATTGTCACTGCGGCCCATTTGGATACGGAGCCCTTTTTTAAGCCTTTGGCTTTTAAATCATGCATCACTGTTTCTTCATGCATCTTATACCTCTTGGTTCTATAGGGTGTGGGCAAATAGAATATCCCTCTCTTACGTTGCGCTGAAAAGTAGCAAAGATTGAGAATGAAGTCAAAAATCACAGGCGTTTTTCTAAGAGCAGCAGAAAATCATTTCTTGATACCCGATGCAATGTACCACCCTGCTATATAGTAATGTATTACTATGAAAAATTAGTGCACAGTCGGTCATCTATCCAGATGACAAATCGCCGCGTATCAATCCAGGGCTTCCGTATTAAAGGTGCCACACATGGACAGATCGAATTCATTTACTACAGGAAGTTGTGCTGCTAGAGCGCGCAATGCTGTACGCATGCCTTCCTCCAGAACCGGATGATAAAATGGCAGGCGTAATAGCTGCTGCACCGTTAGTGAGCGATCGATAGCCAATGCCAGTAGATGTGCCATATGGTCGCCAGCAGGCGCGCACATTTCTGCGCCTAATAGTCGACCACTTTCCGCGTCAGCATAAAGACGCTGAATACCTTTGTTTCGCTGGCTAACGCGCGCGCGTCCTTGTCGGTCAAAATGAACTTCTCCAATTAAGGTTTTTGCAGAGTCGAGCGTTTGAAAGCGGCTGCCTACGATTGCTATGTTCGGGTCAGTAAAAATGATGGTCAGAGGTGTTCGGCGTGTAAAACAAAGTGGATCGGAGCGCATGGCATTGAGTCCGGCAATGTATCCTTCATCAGCAGCTTCATGCAGCAGTGGTGCTTGGTCATTAGCGTCGCCTGCTAAAAATACCGGTAGATTTGCTATCTGCATGGTATTCCGGTTTACCGGCGGCATACCGTGTTGGTCGAGCGATACGCCGAGTGTTTCTAATCCCAGATGGTCGATATTGGGGCGGCGTCCTAAAGCAGCAAGAACACAATCGACTACTATTTCCACACTTCCTGCACGTACTTGTATGCCCTCGTGCACGAGGTTCAAGTTAGCTTTCTCTCCCAGATGCAGAGGAAATTCTTTTCCTAACAGATCTGTCGCTGTTGCAATCACTTGCGGATCTGTCAGTCCAGCGAATTGATTTCCACCAAATGCCGTTACCTTAATACCAAACCGGGAGAGTGCCTGCGCCATCTCGACACCAATAAAGCCCATTCCTATCACCGCCACATGAGTGGGCAGAGTTTCCTGCTCAAACAAAGTATCGGTTGTGAGCAGTCGGTCGCGCAATGAATTACTCCACGATGTGGGTATAATCGGATGCGATCCGGTGGCAATAATAATTTTGTGCGCACGCAACTCTTTACCATTAACTTCCAATCTATCTGGAGCAAGGAGCCGCGCACGCCCGGAAATGGCACGTTTACCCAATTCTTCGGTTGTTTTGACCGTGCTAGCAACAAAATCATCGCGCAATTTCCGCACGCGTTGCAACGCAGCAGGAATATCAAGCGTGAGTTGATCAGAACCACGAATACCAAACTCTTCAAAGGTATTGCGACGATGAAAAGCATTGGCTGCTTCGATCAGTGCTTTAGATGGCATGCAACCAACTCGGGCACAAATAGTGCCCCAAGGTCCGTCATTAATAATTACGAAACGGTCAGTGTGCTTTCGCACTTCCCGCAGTGCGGATAAGCCGGCGCTGCCTCCTCCTACGATAATCACATCCAGTATTTCATTCATAACAATTTTCTCCGATGATAGGTGCAGAATAACATCCGAGCAATGAAGTCAAACTCGATTGGTATTCTTTTTTAGCATTCCAGATTACTTGCCCCTTTTGCGTGGCTTGAGTTGGGCTTGTTCGTGCCAGCTTTTTAATCAGCTGAAAACTTCGCATTTTCTAGTATTCATGCTTGATTAATTACAATCTTGCTTCTCTCAATCATCCTATCAGGGACTTGATATTCAAACAACACGCTATAGACTGTTTGGTGCTTCATACCTAAAGTCACACAGATTTAGATTTGCAAAATCAAGCTATGCTTGATCTTTCCGATTTGCTTGCTCATGATAAAGGGCAGCTTATTTTATAAAGTAATCAAGTTGGATTTTTTGATTGTAGGGTAATCAGAAACCGCTAATTTCACCTTCGCGGCGAGGATCTGCACCGCCTTCAAGGCCGGCTTTTTCATCGATACGAATTACGTGCAAGCCACTGGTTTGATCTCTTAGCACAATATTGTGGCCCCGTTCGCGTAGCCGTATCAGTGTTGATTCATCAACACGACCGCTTTCCAGTTCCACACCGTATCCCATGGCAATAATATGTCCGTCGGCAATAGCCTCGGCTAAGGGTAATTGCTTGGCTAATATACGATAAAGACTGCCGGCAACGTAGTTGATGATCCTGGTACCGCCGGGGCTGCCAATCACCAGTAGAGCCCTGCCGTCTTTAAAAACAATAGTTGGTGACATTGATGAACGCGGACGCTTGCCTGACTGAACGCGATTGGCGACCGGCATGCCATCGGCAGTTCTTGGCATAAAGGAGAAATCAGTAAGTTGATTGTTCAGTAAAAATCCGCCGATCATGATTCGAGAACCAAAAGCGGTTTCAATACTGCTGGTCATACTGACTACATTACCTTCGGCATCGACAATACTCAGGTGCGTGGTGGAAGGAAACTCCGGTAAATTGCTGCTAAGACGGGGCTCAGCACCTGGCGGTAAACCAGCATTTACGTTACTAAGCACAGAATTGTTGCGGATCAGCATCGCGCGCTGATGAAGATAATCCCGATCGATCATGCCTTGGGTAGGCACACTGACAAAAGCCGGATCTCCCACATAAGCATTCCGATCCGCAAATGCCAACTTGGAGGCCTCGATAAAGCTGTGGTGCCAATCAGCGTGCTCTCCATAACGGCTTTCGTAAGCCTCCAACAGACCAAGAATCGCTAGTACCGTAGTGCCGCCGGAAGATGGCGGGGGAACGCCGCAAATCCGATATATTCGAAACTGACCGCAAAGGGCTTCGCGCTTTTTGGGTTGATACGCTTTCATATCGGGAAGACTAAGGCGGCCTGGTCGATTGGGATCATTGTTTACTGCCTGGACGATCTGCTTGGCCAGCTCGCCCTGATAAAAATCTGTGACACCGAGAGCAGCAAGTCGTCGCAGCGTTTGCGCGTAGGCAAGGTTCTGCAGCACACTACCTTCAGTCTTGGGCTGCCAGCCTGTTTCACTGCGGTGAAAAAAATACTCGCGAATCTGTGGATTCACCGCTACTCTAGGCATGCGGCTTAGTAGAATATGCAATCGCTCAGAGATGGCAAAACCTTGTTCGGCCAGAATAATGGCAGGCTTAAATAAGTTCGCCCATGGCAGCTTACCGTGTTCCTTGTGACTGGCCTCCAGCATTGCCAAAACGCCCGGCACGCCAACCGAGTGGCCGCCAATGACTGCACTAAAAAAATCCATAGGTTGGCCATCGGTATTTATATAGTAAGCTTCTGATACCGATGCGGGTGCCGTCTCCCGACCATCCCAGACGACCAGTTCGCCGCTTCTTGCCTGCCAATGAAGCATAAATGCGCCACCGCCAATTCCCGACGATTGAGGTTCGACAAGACCAAGAACCAATTGCGCGGCAATGGCTGCATCAACAGCGGAGCCGCCCTGGCGTAAAATCTTGACAGCGGCGCGGCTGGCATGTGGATTGGCTGTGACTGCCATCGCTTTGCTGTAATTGGCCGATTTGATCGCACTAAAGCCGCTGGCGACCTCGGGCACGATAATGGGGTTACTGGCGTGAGCTAACAAGCTGCCGATACATAGAACAGAAAAAAATAGCGGTTTTATACCCAACCAGGACATCCCATTTCTCCACAAAGACCAAATGTGTAGAGTGCCATGTCCGGCAAGGGGAAGTAAAGTTAGATAAACTGGATCAGAAAATCTCAAGAGAACAAATTTGATTGGCAGTTTTACTCGTGAGCTTATGTGAGATAGCGAACAGAGCGTCTCTGATTCGTTCGGTAGAATTCAAGCTAAACCTCCCTAATTTCAATAGAATATAAACCGGATAGATTGAAAATAAAAAACCAAGGAGAATTTATGAGAACTACAGATAAAGACATACAAGGTATTCTAATTAAGAGAGTTATCGTGATTGTCGGCTTGTTCGCCATTTTTGGCTTGGCAAGTTGCCAGCAGGAGGGACCAGCAGAAAAGATAGGAGAAAAAATAGATCGCTCCGTCGAGAATGTAGAACAAAAGATGGAACAAATTACAGAGCAAGTAGGTAAAGAAATTAATGAAGCACGAAAAACAATTACCAATGAATCCGAAGAAAGTAATCAGTATCTTGATGATTCAGTTATTACTGTAAACGTGCAGACAGCAATTGTAAATGATCCTTTACTTGAAGTATCCGATATTAAAGTAACCACAGTGAATGGCACGGTGCAATTGAGCGGCATGGTTGATTCTCAGGAACTTATAGATAGAGCAGCAGAAGTGGCTTATGCCCAGAAAGACGTAAAATCTGTGGAAAATAATTTGATTGTTAAAGTTGTTTTGCCTGAGTAAGACCACTGATGATTAATTTGCGATTTATCGCTTTGTCTGGGGTTATGCTTTTTAATTCAGCTGCAGCTCAGGTAACCCTTCCGAGCGATGCTTATATTGCTGGCTATGCAACCAGCATGTTGCGGTATAGATTGAACCTGGATATTCCATCGCTCATTGTGCAGAATGGCATCATCCTTTTACCGAAAGGTAGTTTGAATATTTCTGATCAATCCCATGTGGTACAGGTGTTGTCGGAAATCCCGGGAGTTAATGAGGTTAAGATAGCAGAAGTAACTACCGAGGTCCCCGTAGCTACTGCTCCTTCACAACCCATCCAGCAATCCGCAGAACAAACGGTCGCGATAACGAATACTGATCCTACGCTATTACCAACAGGGTTATTGCCGAGTGGTCATTTATTTAAACCATTATTGGCGGATCCCCGCTGGGCTCATTTTTCGGCTTCTTATCGTCATTTCGTAAACGATAATTTTGAGGGAAGAAACATCGGTGCAGTAAGTTTTGGTGAAACAATACCGTTTTACCGCGGGAATTTCGGACGTTCGCTTGCTCAGTGGGAGGCAGGGCTTCAAGCCGGTGTTTTTAGCGATTTTAATTTGGGTGCGCCCTCTGCAGATCTCATCAATACGGACTTTATCGCATCGGCATATTCGAGCATACGTGCCAAGCAATTTTCAGCGTTTGGTCGCATTTATCATCAAAGCTCGCATTTGGGAGATGAATTTTTGCTGCGCAGAGTAAATTCCACATTCGAGCGTATAAACCTGAGTTATGAAGGTGCGGATCTCAGGTTATCGTATGAATTTCCTTATGGGATACGTTTATATGGTGGAGGTGGTGGTTTATTCCACAAAGAACCATCTTCGCTTAAAGTATGGATGACACAGTATGGCGTTGAGTTTCGGAGTCCTTGGCGCCTGGATTTTGCACCTGTACGCCCTATCCTTGCAGCCGACTTCAAGAATTTTCAAGAAAACAACTGGAGCACTGATGTTTCAGCCAGAGCCGGGGTTGAGTTCGATAATTTACAAGTACTTGGAAGAAAACTTCAGATACTCCTGGAATACTTTAACGGAAATTCCCCCAGCGGACAGTTTCTAAGAAACAACGTGGAATATATTGGAGTGGGAGCCCACTATCATTTCTGATTCGAGTAAAAAATAAAATTCTTCCCACAGTTTCTTATTATCGCTTGCACCATAATTTTGATTATCTTTCAGAAAATCGTAATTGATGCCAAACCTCATTTAACTTCCTACCTGTTTGATTATGCTACGTTTCAGCGCGTATGAAATTAATCTCGCAGCTGGGTGAAACAGACCGCGAGATTCAGTAAAATTTAATAATAAAATAAGAGTAGCATGCAAAAGTATGCGCGCTTTTGCGTCTAGGATGCGTCTGTTGATTATATGCCACCAGCCTGGCTGGGAGTTATTGATTGATAATCCGATGAATAGCTTAAAGTCTCGAGCGCTAGCTGAAAGATCGGTACTTGCTTACTTATTTGGTAAATTTCCAGTGAGTCTGATAGCGCATTCAGAGGGGCTCCGCCCTGATACTTAAAACGCAGTGAAATCTGATCGCCAGCGCAAACTGTAAATGGTGTGGATAAAGGGAAAATAATGTATTGGGTATGCCAATCAATAGTGCTGCATGTAAGCATATTAATTGCCAAAATGTTTTTGGTTATAACTCGTAATGCATTAAATTGACCATCTTTCGCAATGGTAATTTCTCCGTCCCAGTGACAGGTCTGATCAAATGGCTCAGCATACGACAGCAATTGAAACACCTCCGGGTCTGCGAGATTCTTACTTCTTTCCTGTATTACACAGGGGTCTTGAAATAAGATTGTGGGGGCATAGAAACCTTCAAACTGAAAATTTTGTTCTAACGGTTGAATAGCCTGAATACTGGCTTCCGGTATGAAAATAGGCAATGGACCACCAAATTTTTCCAGATAGCGCTTTTTAAATGAATCAATCACAGGTATTTGCTTTTCACGTAACAAACCGGTGTGCAGCATTTCACAAATAACTACATCGACGGGTTCCGGCGGTAAGTAATACAACGCATCAGCCTGGATGACTTCAACTTTATCGCCGTTAATATTTTGCGCCAGAAAACTGCGCGCAGCACTTACGAGCTCAGGGTTGCGCTCTACGCAAAATACCTTCTGCGCTTTTTGAGCAGCAAAAAAGGATTGTACGCCTGTCCCGCCGCCCAATTCCAGAACCTTGGCTCCAGGTTTAACTACTAAATTAATCGCCTCTTTAAAGCCTTTCATTCGGATAGTGTCGTTCAACATATTGTGATGATAATGCAGCGGAATGAATTGACCGAGTTCCAAGCTCTCAAATTTATTTTGCATAGGGATTCCTGAATGTTTAGCGTTATCGATTGATAATGAATTGCTGTGAACAGATAGCAATGATCATGCCAATTTAATGCAAAGCATATACTGACTGCGTTTAATCAGATTTTTCATAGTAACCGGAAGGTAAGGTCGGCAAATATTGCCGCTTGCGAGTTTTTTGTTTCCCAAAGAAGAAACGGGAATAGGCCGGATGAATTGCAATTATTTGAGAATTTTGATAGTTCGATAAACTCTCCGAAAATAAAAGATAAAGCATGTAGTCGAGGGGTTTTTTATTTTATTGGAGATGAGTTGTTAAAATGCTTTGTAGATAAGGGGGAAATATGCTATTTATTACTCATTTCGAGAGGAAAAAATGATTCTAAAATACAAAGACCTTAAATAACGTAAGCGGTAAGCGCTAACCTATTTTCTCTGACTCATAAATGAACATTGACCATTGCCAAGGTTCCGTCGTCACACAGAGCAAAAATATTTTCTCTGACTCATAAATGAACATTGACCATTGCTATAAGCTACAAAAATGATAAAAAAACAGATTAAAAATACAAAAACGGAAGAAAATTTCATGAAGCGTTTGTTCTCATCAATTCAAGAAGGGTGATGGTATGTTGATTCCGGAACGCGATATCACTATTGGGATGTATGTTTTTGCTATATTTTTACTGCTGTTAATTTTGTCAAATTCAGCATTGGCAAATCCCCGTTACTCATCCATCGTAATTGATGCCGATACGGGAGCGGTGCTCCATGAATCCAGCGCCGACGCGAGCCGTTATCCCGCTTCTTTGACAAAAATGATGACGTTGTACATGCTGTTTGAAGCTATGGAACAACGTAAAATGACAGTGGATACTCGCATGCCGGTTTCAACCCATGCTGCGGCAATGCCACAAACCAATATAGGGCTTCGAGCAGGGGACAGCATTAGCGTACGTGATGCGATTCCCGCGTTGATAGTGCGTTCAGCCAACGATGTGGCGGCGGTGGTGGCGGAGGCGCTGGGTAGAAGTGAAGCCAATTTTGGCCGTATGATGACCGATAAAGCGCGCCAGTTGGGTATGCGTTCAACCACGTTCCGCAATGCTTCCGGTTTGCCCAATCTTGAGCAAAAAACTACCGCACGCGATATGGTAATCCTATCCACACGATTAATGAAAGACTTTCCTAAGTATTACCATTATTTTTCTACCCAATCATTCAGTTATAAAGGCATCACGTATAACAGTCACAATCGCATGGTGCGAAACACCTCAGGCGTGGATGGTTTGAAAACGGGTTTTATTCGCGCTTCCGGATTTAATGTGGCTACTTCCGCCAAACGAGGCAATCGTCGTGTGGTCGCCGTGGTTATGGGCGGGAACACCGCAGCTGCACGCGATCAGCATATGGCACAGCTGATTGATCGCAGTTTTAATCAAGGGAATCGTTCAATCCAGGTGGCAAGCAATAGTCAGAATGCTCGTGCGGTGGCGGTTACAGTAGTAAAAGTGAATGCGCCGACTCCAGCACTGAAACCGTACCCAGAACAACCGAAAGCATCTGAATCTATCGTTACTCAACAATATGTTGTTCCGCCGGTAAGCGCGCAACCGGTGCAATTGCAGAAAGTTGCATTACAATTACAGACAAATGACGATTGGGCAGTGCAGATCGGTTCTTATCATGAGCCCAGTCGAGCTTATGCAAATGCACAGGCGGCGGCTCGTTGGATTCCGGGCGAGATAGTCGTAACGGAAGTGGAAATCAGTAATCGCAGGCTATATCGGGCAAGATTGGTGGGGTTGCAGGAAAATCAGGCGCGTAGTGCTTGTCAAAGTTTAACGCGGCAAGGAATCGAATGTTTGGTGGTGCGATCCTGATTGATATCGATAGTAAAAATGGAAAGCTTTTAACCAAATATTCGAAGTAATAAACCCGAACGAGCGAGTGATTGCTACCGAGAATTTATTCTAATGGCAATTTATTCCTGCTTAATCATTCCATCCTCTAATTCAACCACTCGATCAGCAATATCCAGAATACGGTAATCGTGTGTTACCAGTAAAATGGTGGTATGCGATTCTTTGGCCAAGCGTTTCAGGAGGCTGACGGCTTCGTGGCCGCTTTGCTTATCCAATGAAGCGGTCGGTTCATCAGCCAGGATGATTTTAGGTTGCCCCACCAGTGCCCTGGCAATGGAAACGCGCTGTCGCTGCCCGCCGGAAAGCTGATCAGGCTTGTAATCAAGGCGGTCACCGAGCCCTACGGCGATCAGCATTTCTGCAGCCCGACTGGATCTCTGCTGTTCAGTGGTCACAGCGTTAATTTCCAAAGTCATGCAGACGTTCTGTAGAGCGGTAAGGGATTTGAGAAGGTTATGCTGCTGGAAAATATAGCCAATCTGCTGGCGAGTTTTTACTTTGATTTGCTCATTACTGTTAACAAACTGGTGTCCCAGTACTTTTACGCTGCCGTGGAAGGCCTGGCGCAAGCCGCCGATAATGGTGAGGAAGGTAGTTTTACCCGAACCGGAAGGTCCGGTTATCAGAACTATTTCACCTTCTTCGATCGAAATTGTCACATTCTTCAGTACCGGTTGCGTTAAAGCGCCGCTACCGAAACTGAAATTCAGATGATCGACTTCAATGACGCTTGGCATTAGAACATATCAGCTGGATTGGCGTCTTTTAGCTTGCGTATTGCGAGTAACCCAGCCATAAAACACATGGAAAGGATAAACATAAAAACGGTGATGATTTTACTGATAAGCATGGGCATCGGCATGTACATTTGTGATTCTGCCAAATTATATAACCCCAGAGAAAGCAGATAGCCCGGAATGAACCCCAAGACTGCCAGAAAGAATGACGAAGCAAATACAACACGGACAAAATAACCGTGCTTATATCCCATAGCTTTCAATGTGGCGAATTCATTGCGGTGATTGGCAATATCAGTAAAAAGAATCTGATAGACAATAACTAAACCCACAACCCATCCCATCACGGTGCCAAAGCCAAAAATGAATCCTATGGGCGCCGTATTGGCCCAGTAATCCTTTTCATAGTGCAACAACTCCTCATACGTAAACACATTGACAAACTCATTGAGATGGTTTTTAAGCTCGGCTTGCACGCTTTTAACCGATGCGCCAGAGTTTAATCTAATCACTCCCATATCGATGTCATCGAGATTTCTTCTGGGGAAGATACGCATGAAATTCAAGTCACTGGTTATCACGTTGCCATCTGCGGCAAAAGATACGCCCAGCTGAAACAATCCGACAATGATAATTTTATAATCATTGATTTCTGTTACATTTTCGCCCGCATCCAGCAATTGACGTACAGGCCCGAATTCAGGACGCGAATATTCATCGAATAGTACCGTATCCTTCAGCCTTAACTCGGCATGCTTATTTCTGACTGCATCGACATTGAACATCTGGGAATCGGGATCAAAACCGTAGACCATTAAGGTTCGTTTGGTTTGTGTTTGGATATTTTTGAACGGCGCGAGCCCCAAGTACAATGGATAAGCTTCCGCCACTGCAGGATTTCCCAGTGCCCGCATCAGTTCACTGCGTTTAAATTGAACCGGACGCCACATGGCTTCACTTTGCTTGTGCATTAAAAACAAATCGCCATCCAGCTTTACCGGAGCGGAAGCTGCGCTGGCATATAATGAATCCTTGAATCCCAACTGCATGAACACTAATACGCAAGCGAATAGTACACCGCAAGTTGCAGCTACCAATTTGGTTCGATCAAAAACAAGCTGTCGCCAAGCCAAGCGTGCGGGAAAGTACCACCAGCCAATCCATTTCACGGAATTATTCGTACCTTAACTTGACGAAAAATTTGGTGCCGTAAATCGGTAGCCGCTTCCCGTTCCAAGGTGAGGCGCACTTCGATAATGCGATTATCCCGATCAGCCAGAGGATCCGTATCATTCAGATCGTTTTTCCTGACCTGAAAACCCAGTTCCCTGACCTGAGCGTTGTAACTTCGTTTGAAACCGCTAGCCGTAATACACCCTTGCTGGCCTATTTTTATTTGCGGCAGCTCTGACTCGTAGACTTCTGCAACCACATCAATATTAGATAAATCAGCAAGTTGCAATAATCCATTGTCTCCGATGCGCTCGCCGGGCCGGGCGAATATTTTTACAATCGTTCCGGTAATCGGTGCATAGATCAAAGTATTTTCCAACTCGGCTTCGGCGATTTTTTGTTCAGATTTTGCATGAGCAATTTGGGCTGACAAACGTTTAAGGTTCGCCGCAGATTGTTCAAATGCCAGTTGCTTGGCATCCGCAAGAGAGATACTGACAGCGGAACCGGATTCAAGCGATTGATGTCGCGCATGCTCTCTTTGGTTAAAAGCTAACGTAGTCTGTTCTACCACGCGTTCCGCTTCAAGTACTTTGACCCGCATTTTAGCCGTTTCAACTTCCGCCTTTCTTTTGAAGTATTCTGAAAGTATTGCTAATTTATCGCCAGCCTTAACCGAGTCTGCTTCCTGAAATAACAATTGTTCCACACGTGCGCCTTCAGGTCCTGCATTATGAGAGACTTTTATCACCCGTGAACGCGGTTCTATGCGGCCCAGTGCGCCAATTCCCTGTTGCGTATCCAATCGGCAAGATGTTCCGGCAAATACGCTGGAACACAAGACAGCAAGTATGCTCATGCCGAAGAGTGAGCGTAGAATCCTTAAAAGCATGATATTTCTCAGATAATAAATATGCGGTGTACAACCGTTTTCGGTCATATCATAGCAATGAATATCCTTGGATTGAATAATGATTTGGATTGATTTTAGCGTGCCGCGATGTGATCGCTATCGTTTATTCGTGCGCGGTATTGATTCCGCCGCTGTCACAGCGGGTGGTTTCGACGCCTTGATATTGCCATAAGTTATAGTTATACGGCGCTGGTCAGAATAGGGGATTCAGTTTCTCAGAAATATTAAATCCCACACGTCATGTCCAAGCTTGAGCCCTCTTTGCTCGAATTTAGTCAGTGGCCGGTATTCCGGGCGCGGAGCATAATTCACAGCAGTATTGCTGAGCTGGGATTCCTGCCTCAGAACGTGCAGAATTTGTACGGCATAATCTTCCCAATCAGTGGCTACATGCATGTAACCGCCCGATTTCAAGTGCGTGCAAAGACGGGTGACCAGAGCAGGTTGGATCAATCTACGTTTGTGGTGCCGGACTTTAGGCCAAGGATCGGGAAAAAAGATGTGAATGCCATCCAGGCATCCGGCGGGTAGCATATGGTGCAGCACGGTTACTGCATCATGCTGAATGATGCGCAAATTGGTTAATCCGAGTTGCTCGATCTGATTCAGTAAACTACCCACCCCCGGCGCATGTACTTCAATTCCAAGATAATCATTTTGCGGATGAGTCTTCGCGATCGTCGCGGTGCTTTCCCCCATACCGAATCCGATTTCCAGAATTTTTGGCGCCTGGCGGCCAAAAATATGGTTCAAATCCAGTAAGCTCTCGCTGAATGGAATACCATGCCGCGGCAGTAATGTCTCACAGGCGCGGCGTTGCGCATTGGATAGGCGTCCTTGACGAAGGACAAAGCTGCGAATGGTTTGTTGCATGGGGGTGATGAGCGGGCAGTATGAATGCAGGATTAGCTGTTTGCCGGTTTCTTGGTGATTTTATCCGCTTGCGCGATAACACCTTCCGTGGGTGAGCTGGGACTGGCGCTGTAGAGTTTTTTCGCCATGCGTCCGGCGAGATAAGCTTCGCGTCCGGCTTCCACAGCTTTGCGCATGGCGGATGCCATCAATACCGGATTTTTGGCTGCGGCAATGGCCGTGTTCATTAGTACGCCATCGCAACCCAATTCCATCGCGATCGTGGCATCGGATGCGGTGCCGACACCGGCATCAACCAGCACGGGGATTTTGGCATTGTCGATGATAATCTGCAGATTCCACGGATTCAGAATCCCCATGCCGGAACCAATTAACGAAGCCAGTGGCATCACGGCGACACAACCCATATCTTCCAGTTGCTTGGCTATGATTGGGTCATCCGAGGTGTACACCATCACCTGGAAATCTTCCTTGATCAGGATTTCTGCGGCTTTGAGCGTTTCCACCATGTTGGGATATAAGGTGTTAGGATCACCCAACACTTCCAGCTTGACCAAGCTGTGACCATCCAGCAACTCGCGTGCCAGACGCAACGTGCGTACTGCATCGTCTAGCGTGTAACAACCGGCTGTATTGGGTAATAAGGTGTAGCGCGAGGGTGGTAAAACTTCCAGCAGATTGGGTTCATCCGCATTCTGCCCGATATTTGTGCGTCGGATCGCGACCGTGATGATTTCTGCGCCACTGGCTTCGACGGCTGCGCGGGTTTCGCTAAAATCCTTGTATTTGCCAGTACCGACCAGTAAACGGGATGTATATGTTTTTCCGGAAATTATTAAGTTATCCATAAAGCTTTTTTAATATCAGAGGCTATTTGCAAATGACGAAATTAACCGCCGCCCACGGCGATGACAACTTCCAGGTGATCTCCATGAACCAGCATTTGTTCCGAGAATTGGCTGCGCGGGATGATCTCGCCATTGCGCTCGATAGCGATTCGCTTACCTTGCAATGCAAGGTGGTCCACCAGTTGAGTCACGTTAATAGGCGACTCGAACTGTTGCGGTTGTCCATTAATGGTGAGTTGTATCATGAGCGATAAAGCCTGGATTGTAACCGGGTAGGCAATCAAAAATTGAGTTGAATTTTATCATGCAGGGATTGCATCATTGAAATAATTTAACAGAACCGGCAGTCAATATTGTTATATTCATGGTAGTCAACATATAAAATGTTGCCTAAGTTTGGGACGAAGGCAGTTTAAAACCATGTGATCTTCAATCTGCACTTTGTCCGGTTTGAAATATCATTTCACTTACAAAATAAAATCACCCGCATCCAAAGTAATCAGACCGGTCAAACGGATTGTCATGTCAGCACTTTTATTGCCATCAATGTCAAAAAGCACGTTGGTAACATTATTAGTTGCATTTTTTACAAATCGTACTTCCGCGCCTGCCCCGGTGAAAGCTGCATTTCCGCGAAAAACGAATGCGGGGTTGCCAGCATCGGCACCATTCGCATCAATTGCAGCGACGTCAATATCATCCAGCGCATGCACAAAATCCTTAATAATGTCAGGTTGTCCGCGACTATCGTTTACAGCAACATAGGTAAAATCATCGGCACCACCACCACCCGCCAACATGTCGGCGCCTGTACCACCGATGATCTTATCCGCTCCGCCCAAACCATTGATCCGGTCGTTTCCGGCATTACCCGTCA
This sequence comes from Nitrosomonas ureae, assembly GCF_001455205.1. Lineage (NCBI taxonomy): Bacteria > Pseudomonadati > Pseudomonadota > Betaproteobacteria > Nitrosomonadales > Nitrosomonadaceae > Nitrosomonas > Nitrosomonas ureae. The sequence continues at coordinate 2,935,694 of NZ_CP013341.1, read as the reverse complement.
ATGTATTTGCCGCCCAATTACCAATCATGGTATCAGCACCGTTTCCGCCGATCGCATTTTCCAGGTTAACACCCTTGGCAATTGTAAAGCCTCCATTGATACCATCAACGCTGGATAAATACCCACCGCCACCGGTTGCATGCAAAAGCGTCGCGGCACGCAAATCTATTGTTGAATCTATGGCCGATGGGTTACGAATGGTATCGATGCCCTTTGTATCCCAAATGGCGGAATAAAATGTTCCTGGGGCGTTAGTCGAACCGAGGGTATAAACATTATTGCCTGTCTGAAAATTCGTGTTGCTACCGTAGAGAAATTGCAGTGCGGCGATGTCGAAGGCCATGGGCGTTCCCTCATATCCATAGCCGGAAATACTGGCAGGATCCAGCGGACCATCAGGACCCGCTGGCCAACCATCGTTATATGACATCATCGTATAAAGACCTTGATTGAGATTGAAATCCCCGTAGTCACCAAACGGCGCCGTAACACCCGGAAAGTTCGGTCGGTCGCCACCCCCGGCGTCGTGCGTATGTTTCAATCCAACAGCATGACCAAACTCATGGATGAAAGTGGTGAAATCATATCCTCCCGGCTGCAAACTGGAGTAATCCGTTGAATAGTAGGCATCTCGATTGAGAATCACGGCACCTTGACGGTTAACGACCGGGCCAATATCTTCACCGGGAGGAACTGAGGTGCCAAGAGCACCGCCTGCATCGGAATTGCCGACAACGCCGACAATAATGTCCGCATCTGCCTGACTATTTGCCATCATAAAATCAATATTGCAAATATTTTCAATAAATTGCATTGATTCCAGGAATGCTGTAACTTCCTGAGGAACGGTATGTGCCGTGACGGCCGTACCACCAAAATCAAAAACTTCATTCTCTCCCTGGCCCGCTATGTATACTTTTAATCGCGTCCCCGCAATGGGATCATTCCAGTGGCTCCCCCATAGCAGGCCGTTAATGTAGGTGTTGCTAGCTAATGGGCTAGTGATCGGATCGGAAAATGCCATAGGTTGAGTTCCTCCAGTTATTGTGAATTGTATGAGCAGTTTACGTATATTTCCGTCATATGACACATTGCCATAGTCTCCGGTTCTCGAATCAACGCTTGTAATGACACTATCGAGTAAAAACCATAGAGAAGAAAGCGCAGTGCTTTTTATTGACTGAAGAATATGAGTAAACCATCAAGATAAATACAGACTGTGATGAATCCAGAACAGTTGCAGCTAATGGTTATACTTATAGAAAAACAAAAGTTCCCCTCATATACAACATAGTATTGATTAAGCTAGGATGCTCACATGCTGTTCCGGTTGAAGTCAGTATACTTATGTCGACCCAGAAAAGCTTTTAATGTGTCCTTTTTTGTGAGATAGCGATGGATTATTTCAGAAACGATATCGAACTGCCTTATTGTGGCACAAAATACTTGTGAAAATTTTTGTGATCATATCATTGATTATGTCGAGCTTGGCCGGTTGCGCGACCCATGGCTTTTCTTATCAGCCGTCACAAAATGACGGATGTGCTTTAGCAGGTAGGGCATTCATGTACTCCTGCATCAATCGAAGATAATCCCTGATATCCGATTAGATAAATAAAAACACCGCCCTTTGGATGGTGTTGGAGGTTATTCGGGGCATTATTGCTAAAGCTATCAAGAGTGTCATCACAAATAATCATGTGAAGTGGCCTCCCACAACTGTACAACCTGAGGGTAGAATTAAGCTCTGCCATGGGTAGTTAATCAAGCTCAGGCAGCCTGATGAATTGCTTGAAATTGATAATAAACCTCATTGGGAGTTTGGTTGTCAAGACCTTGGTGAAAACGTTCCTGATTGTACCAGTCAAACCACTGAATCAAACTTTTCCTTACCTCCTTTAAGTCACTAAATGCCCTGGTGTATAAGAGCTCATACTTCACTGTGCGCCATAGCCGTTCAACAAAAATATTATCACGATAACAACCTTTTCCGTCCATGCTAATCTGGATATCGTGATTCTTCAAAACAGCTAGCCATGCTGTGCTGGTAAATTGAGCACCCTGATCGGTATTGAAGATCTAGGGACAGCCGTGGTCTTGAATGGCAGTCTCCAATGCCTGAACGCAAAAATCGGCATCCATCGTATTGGATAAACGCCAGCTCAGCACTTTACGGGAATGCCAATCCATGATGGCGACCAAATAACCAAAGCCTTTCTCCATCGGCACATAGGTAATATCAGCGGCCCAGACTTGATTGGGTCGATTGATTGCCTTACCTTTGAGCAGGTAAGGGTATATTTTGTATTGTTTGGCTGGAATACTGGTTCTGGGTTTTGGCGCGGTGCTGATAATGCCCAGAGTCTTCATCATGGAAGCTGCTTTCTTGCGACCAATCAGTATTCCCTGGCGCAAAAACCACGTGGCGTAGCTGCGTGAACCATATTGTGGTGTTTTTAGGTATTGCTCGTCCATTTTTCGTAGCAAAGTCAGTTCCGCGTCAGTAGCTGGTTGCGGCTGATAATAATAAGTCGAGCGCGCCAAATCTAGTAAGTGGCATTGGCGAACGCGACTTGGTTTGTCGTTAAGCTCAATCATCATCTTGCGTTCCGCCGCACTTAATGATCGAGCTTTCTGGCTAAAAAATCGCGTTCTACCGTCAGTTGCCCTATGACTCGGTGTAAATCGTCTGTGGTTTGTCCGCTCTCTTTGCCAGCACTACTGTTCCTGGAAAACAACTCAGCCGCTTGTTCTATGAGTTGCCGTTTCCAGCTATTGATCTGCGTGGGATGTATCCCATAACGTGCTGCCAGTTGCGGAATGGTTTCATCTCCCCGTATCGCCACCAGCGCTACTTTCGCCTTGAATTCACTGGAATATTGTGTGCGTTTCTTGCTCATGATTATGATCCTCTGATTGTCCATAGCAGAGCTTAACAACCTGTCCAGTTTTGCGGTACCACTTCAGCCTGCCGGTGGTTCTTGCCGATGATGGTATCTGCCTCCCAGTCGCCGATACGACTTCTAGCATCGACGATAGCCGGACGTTGCTCAATGGATTGGCGGTTGGGGATGATGCCGCGCCGATCTGTCTTGCCATAACGCTTCCGGCGCTGCTTCTGACAGCGCAGATTCTTCCAAAGAATGCCACCGTTTCGTTTGTCGGCATAAACCCTCTGGTACACCGTCTCAATGCTGATGTCCGCATAATTGCTGATCTGGTCTGGGCTCCATTGCAGCATGAGTTTCTCTTGCCTAAACTGCCAGGTTGCATCGTCTATCGCCCGCGCATTGATGGCTTTCCGCTCGACTGCTTCGTTATGCGCCTGTTTGGGGCGATAACCACGCGCCCCGCGGTTACGGGACAACTCTCGGCTGATAGTTGATACGCTTCGGTCGATGACGGTGGCGATCTCGCTTTGTGAATGTCCCGCTTTCTTCAAGGCGTATATCTGGTATCGTTCTTCTCGAGTTCATCTTTGCAATTTCGACTGGCTGGTCAAAAAGGCTCAGATGCTACCGCATCCAACCCCCATGATCTGCGTTATTCAAAATTGCACTTCAAACTTGAATCCGTCTAATAAAAACGGGAGCAAAGGTTCCCGTTTTTTATTTATTAAGTGCAGCTGAGTATCTATCACGCTTAGTACTAACGGGGAATTTTTCTGACGAAGTAAACGATTGGCAGTAGGGAGTATATTGCAGAAGGCTACTCTGGATTGGAATGCTCTTGTTCTTGAATAGAATTTCTTCTAATTTCCTCAGTGATTTGTTCTACAAATTTATTCAAATTTTCATCAATTACATTTTTATTAGTCTCTTCTTTAAGTTCACTTGCAAGTTTATCTAAAGAAGCATTAAGTTGATTTATGAATTCTTGATTATTTGACTTTAATGTATCTAAAGTAGGATTTATATTCTCAATAGAGAGTTGATGTTTATTAATCAAATGAATAGCTTCATTGAGTTTTGCTAAACTTTTTATAACGTTATTGTCGATTGTTCTTAAATAATTTGAAGTATCAGTTTCGGCTGGAATTGTTTGCTGTAGTTTGTCAATATCTGATTTGACATCTTTATAAAAATACAAACTTAACGTTCCTAGAACAAAGATTAAGAAAATTATTATCGTAAGAAGTATTTCATTATCTTTTTTAATTTTTTGATCAGGTATAGAAGTCATTATTTCCTCAAGAATTAAAGATAGAGTGAATAATTAAAAACTTTAATGAATATTCATTCTTTCATCTGTTCGGTAACGTACATGTAATAAGCAAAATAATTGATATTCAATTGTTATGCTTTTAGGGATTAATTACTGGCTGATTTCTTCAAGCAGCTGCTTTTGTTGCTTGAATAATTCCCGCATTTCCTTCTGTAGCCTGCTTAATCCATGCTTATACGCATTCCGGCTGGATGTTGCTTTACCTGCTGGTGTCCTTGGCTCCCGTGGATTGTTTCCAGGGTTGCCAGGTCTTGATTAACTCCGCTTGTTTCAATCGTTCCTCGGGTGTCCAATGTCGCATTGTTGTCCTCAGTTAATAGTTCGTTTAAAGAATTAATATTTTTCCCTGTGTGCGTAGGGATACTTAATGAAATAATGCTACAACAATAATATAAATAATTGCTTGCTTACGACTAACTTGAAAGATTCAATATTTTTTTATTTGTCTTTATTTTCCAATTACTTACGCTTTTTCACGTAATTTTTCCATTGAACAAAACTCAATCATTGCTCTCACACTTAAATAAGCTATTAATCAATTGGGATAAGCTTAGGGAAAATAAATAACAAAATTAAAGGATATAATATATGCATAAGCCCTTGTCAACTTTAGCATTTTTATTATTACTCATCTCTACTTCTACTCATGCTGATCAAATAACCGATCTGCTAAACGGTAAATCCCCTCCCAAAAAACCAGTTGAAAATGAAAAAATCATTGAAGTTGAGACTACTGTAGAGGATGACAAAAATATTCAAAAACGCCTTAAAAAAATATTTACAGAGCTAGAAGATTTTCACAATATAAAGATTAAGGTTAGTAATGGAATTGTTACATTACAAGGGGAAGTTAGTTCCTCATCAACGAAAAATAAAGCATTACAGCTCACACAACAAGTCGAAGGTGTGATTGAAGTAGAAGATGAATTAAAAATCACTCAAGATGTAGAAGTACGCCTTAAAAATACATGGAAGAAATTTTTGTCCAATGCCTATGAAGTAATTGGTAATTTACCACTTTTTCTATTAGCACTTGTTGCTTTCATTGTTTTTTGGATGATAGGTCGGTGGTTATCAGGGCGTCATAAATTTTTTCAGCGAATTGTTTCAAACGCTTTCATTGCAGAATTATTAGGTCAAGTTACACATCTCTTATTCATACTGCTTGGCCTTCTTATTGCATTGTCTATACTTGATCTCACAGCCATATTGGGAACTCTGCTGGGTGCAGCTGGTATCGTAGGTCTTGCTGTTGGTTTTGCAGTTCGAGATACAGTCGAAAATTATCTAGCTAGTATTTTATTAAGCTTGCGCAATCCTTTTGAAATTAACGATTTTGTTAATATTGATGGGAAAGAAGGAAATGTATTGCGCCTAACCACCAGAGCAACGATTTTGATTTCACCAGATGGAAATCATATCCGCATTCCTAATTTTATTGTATTTAAAGCAGTAATTATTAATTTCAGTAGGAATGCCGAGAGAAGATTTCAATTTGATATAGAAATTAATGGCAAGCAGGATTTACTTCAAACACAAGCTTTAGCTTTACAAACTTTAAGTACAGTCAGTGGAGTATTGAGTCAACCTGAGTCACTGATAACTATAGAAGAAATTCGAGACTCTATAATTAAATTAAGGATTTATGGTTGGATTGATCAAACTAAATCAAGTTTGCCAAAAGTACGCAGTGAAGCTATTCGCCAAATAAAACAAGCGTTTGAAAAAGCAAATATTGTCATGCCTGAGTCATTTTTTCAGGTCAAATTATTGAAAAATGTAGAAAATAAATTTACCTTAGAAAATAAAAACGAAAAGATGAAATTACAGCATGAAGCTCAACCTACCAATCTATCTACTCAGAAAGTTACCGATACTAGCTCAGACGATACAATAGAAAAACAGGTAGAAGAAGAACATGCACAGACCGATACCGAGAATTTACTCAACAAAAAATCTTCTCTTGAATGATGGGGCGGATTCAAGTTTAAAGTGCAATTTTGAATAACGCAGGTCATGGGGGTTGGCTGCGGTAGCATCTGAGCCTTTTTACCAGCAAGTCGAAATTGCACTTCAACTTGAATCCGCCATCTTCTATAAACGGCAGACAAAACAGAAAAGGCTGGGCTATTTGTCACCAGCACAATTTACGCAGCAATACTATGCAAATTTGCTTGTTGCTTAAACCAATGGACTCCATTCTTGACAGCACATACATGGACGCCCACTTTCTGCCAAGCTTTCAGTCAATGATTTTGAGCAGGTAAAGATTGCTGCCATACATCCGGACTTTGTATGAGGCGCATTGCCCCTGCCCCTGATGGAATTTGCTGAGTAGCGCCTTATCACCTCAGCGTGCTCTATGCACTGTGTGCTGTTTAGGTTTAGCTACTCACGGTCTGACCAGTTTCGCCATCATTGTCATGATTGCCCGTGCAATCGGTTGAAATTTTTCTCCTTAAATCTGCTGCAGTGCTATCAATAAATTTCTATGCAACACCATAATCATGCTCGGCAGCAACTGATGTCGTAGCGCGATTATGGTGGAATGTTGTGCCTTGGGCGAGCAACGCCCAGATAATACGAGCATTTTTATTCGCTAGTGCAACAGCAGCGATATTCTTGTTGCGTCGAGCTATCAGTTTACGCAACCAGCTTTCTGGTTCTTCCTTATTTTCAGCAAAACGGATGACTGCTCTTGCTCCGTGAATCAGCAAAGTGCGCAGATAAGTGTCGCCACGTTTACTGATGCCGAGTAATATCTGCTTGCCACCACTGGAGCACTGTTTTGGCACCAATCCAAACCATGCCGAAAGTTGCTTGCCGTTCTTGAACTCTGTGGCATTTCCAACTGTTGCAACAATGGCGCTCGCCGTAATCGGGCCAATACCGGGAATAGCTTCCAATCTTTGACTGGCTTCGTTCTCCTTGTGCCACAGCTTGATCTGCAATTCCAACTCTTCTATTTGTCGACTTAGTTGTTTGAGATGATCATTCAACTGTTTCAGTAAATGACGCATTGATCCTGGTAAATCGTTTCCAGCATCTTCCAGAATATCCGGCACCCGATTGATAATCGAACGGATCCCTTGTGGGATAACAATACCAAATTCAGAAAGCAGGCCGCGTATCTGATTTGCCTGTGCGGTTCTGGCTTTGACGAAACCTTGCCTGGCACGATGCACTGACAAAATGGCTTGTTGCTCAATATTCTTGATCGATACAAAACGCATGTTGGGTCGGCTTACCGCTTCGCAGATCGCTTCCGCATCTGCCATATCATGCTTGTTGGTCTTGACGTAGGGTTTGACAAATTGGGGTGACATGAGCTTGACGGTGTGCCCAAATTCGCACAGCTTTCTCGCCCAATGGTGTGAACTACCGCAGGCTTCCATCCCAATCAGGCAAGGCTCCAGATTGGCAAAAAACTTTGACATCTCGCTACGGCGCAACTGCTTGCGCAGCAACGCCTTACCATACATATCCACGCCATGAATCTGAAATACTTCTTTTGCCAAATCAATGCCTATCGTTGTAATCTTCATGTCGGACGCTCCTCTCTTATTTAGTGGGCTTTATTGCACCACTACTTTGGCACTTCGATGCCGTTTAGGGTAGTGGGCGTCCATTCCATTACATCATAACAATTGCGCAACACGGAGTACAATTTCCTACATAAGCGCATTGATCGTTTCCGAGCCATAACCTTACCGAGGTCATCAATGAATTTTTTGCGACTAAATTTTTGGATGATATGTCTATGGGCGTGGTTTCACATACCGTTGGTATCGGCCAACGATATCGCATGCGAGCAAACCGGTGCGGTACGTATCTGGATTTCGCCGTTGTCTCCTCAAGCCGGTCAACCGGTCAAAATCATGGCTGTGTCAACTGACGGCCCGCTATCGGAATTGATTCTGATGGATTCACGGGACCAGCCAACTCCGTTGCAAATCCGGCAGCGGGGCGGGCCGCCCTGGAGTTTAATCGCAAACTTGGAAAACCTGGATAGCGGCCTCTATCGCATCACCGCAACCCGGAATAGCCAACAAGCTGGATGCCGTTCGATGGTCATTGGCGAAGCCGCCGTCCAGGAAAAACCGGAGACATGGAATCTGGCCACCGAAGCCTTTTATTCTGCCTGGATCGAGGAATTATTCGGCGCGCCACCAGAGGAAAATTTCAGTTTCAATTCTCTGGAACCGGTATTGCGCAACAATGATCGCAATTTTCTTCATAATTATCTGGGGCTTAATGAAGACAACAACCTGCCGCTGACGCCGGACTGCGCAGATCTGCCTTACACGTTGCGCGCTTATTTCGCCTGGAAAATCGGTCTGCCGATGGCTTTTCGCGCGTGTGGGCGCGGCTCGGCCAAAGCACCGCCGAGTTGCGGCACGCCCACCTTCGTCAGCGAATTCACTCGTGGCGTGCAGTCGCAAACCAATTTCCGCAAGCGCTACCGGCAACTGGCCGATACCGTGCATTCCGGTTCGTTGCGAACCGGTCTCACCGCTGATAATACCGACTGGTACCCGATTCCACTCAGCCGCGAAACGTTATGGCCGGGTACCGTGTATGCCGATCCCTATGGCCATATTTTGGTATTGGCCGAATGGGTGCCACAAACAGCCGATCGACCCGGCATGCTGCTGGCGGTCGACGCCCAACCGGATAACTCGGTAGCACGTAAGCGCGTATGGGAAGGAACGATGTTATTTGCCAACACGGAGAATGCCGGGCCCGGTTTTAAAGCATTCCGCCCGATCGTGCTGCCCGCATCGGGCGCAGGGCGCATGCTATCGAATCAGGAATTGAATGATCACCCCGATTTTATGCCCTTTTCTTTGGAACAGGACTATCTCACCCCCGATGATTTCTACGCCCGGCTAACACAGTTGATCAATCCGCAGGGATTGGATCCTCTACAAGCGTACGAAGCCATGCTGACGGCGCTGGTCGAGCAAGTGGAAACCCGCATCAATTCAGTGCAAAACGGTGAAATATATTTCTATAAAAATCCGCGCAACACAATCGCGATGCCCAACGGCGCAGCAATTTTTCAAACGATCGGTCCTTGGGAAGATTATTCGACACCATCGCGCGATATGCGCTTGATCATTGCGATTAATGTGTTGAGCGGACTTCCGGAAAAAATCGTGCGCCATCCGGAATTATTCGTGCTGAACGGTCAAAGCCCGGAACAAGCCAAGACCATGATCGAACGGCATCACGCCAAGCGCGCCCAGGAACGCAGCATCCGTTATATCCGTTCGGATGGCAGCGAATGGGAATTGACCATCGCTGAGGTACTGGCGCGCAGGCCCGATTTCGAAATCGCTTACAATCCCAACGACTGCGCCGAGATACGCTGGGGTGCGCAACCGGATACCGAAGAGTATGCGACTTGCCGCCGCCAAGCACCTGCGGAACAACGCGCCCGGATGGCGCAATACCGCGTGTGGTTCCGGGAAACGAGCAGACCAGTACCTTGAAAACAGCCGCACTCCGGATTGCAAGTCATTATCGCATTCCTTTGATCAGCAACAATACATGCAGTAATTTTGCTGATACTATGGCCATAGTGAAAGACGTTCAAATTTTATCAACAAGGAGATATTAAAATGACTGACAAATCCATTCCCCAGAGATTACAAGAGGAGCTTACCAATCTGCAATCGGTCGTTGACGAAGTTAAGTTGCAAATGCATCTCGGGACTAAGGAACTACAAGATAAACTACAGCCGCATCTGGAAGAACTCGAGCAGGAATTAAGCCAGGCCAAAGAAAAATGGGAGGCTTTTGAAAGCAGCTCGGAAAGCGCGTGGGAGGATATTCAAACCGGCTTGAGAAAATCGTTCAAATCAATGGAGCAAGCGTTTGAAAGAGCGAAAAAGCACTTTCCACCAAAATGAAATTTTTCAAACAAGAGCAGTAACAAAGCCTGTTCGGCCAGATCATCATAAATGCATTGACTCACCTGGCGAAGACGGCATGATTTATCGGGCTGAAATCGAAACTGCTAAGATGAATCTTCTTCTTTATGTTTCAATTATGTTTATTTAAAACAGAAGCGCTTTAACTTCAATTGCTAATACTTATGCTTCGAGTGCTTTTTAGCGGCCTGTCAGGAAATATGTTTTAATCCTGCATCGTTCAACAAATACCAGATTAACCGGCAATCATATGACCAGGCAATGCTTCGACAAAGCAAAAGCGCTAATCGACGCAGCGAATTGTGAAGATCCGAACCGCGAAATCAGCGAAGGGAAGGATTGGCCGAAAGAATTGCTTTATTCGCGCCGCATGTCTGACATGCTCGAACGCTATGCGCCCGATGCCGATGATGCCATAAAACTGGCGGTGAGTGCTCAGCACATCCAGCGCTGGAAATCGCCACGCAGTGATTATCCGATGGATCGAAAGGGGTATCATCAATGGCGTGCCGAGTTAAACAAATTTCATGCCGACACCGTTGCCGATTTGCTCGCTAAAGCTGGATATGAAAACACATTCATTGCACGCGTAACCCAGGCCGTTGGCAAGAAATCGCTTAAAACCAATCCGGATACACAGTTATTGGAGGATGTTGCCGGACTGGTTTTCTTGGAACATTACCTGCTCGACTTTGCTGGCGAGCACCCTGAATACGACGAACAGAAGTGGCTCGATATCATTCGTAGAATTTGGAATAAGATGTCCGCTCAGGCTCATCAATTCGTACTCGCAGGACACATCAGATTACCGGATTCACTGGCGGCGCTGATCAAGCAAGCGGTATCCGAATAAATCACGATTCTGTAATAATGGACAGAAAAGTTGTTTGATGTAGCTCAGACAGCCTGTTGAAAAACCCCTGATACAGTCGGCGGCATCGCAAGTTCTTCTGATGGTTAATGACTATGTGCAACCGGTGTATTGATCACTTCTTCGATTTCCATCATGCCTAAGTCTTCGTGATCGAGAATGTGGCAATGCATGACAAATTTTCCGGTGTAGGCCTGATATTGCGTATACACATTGGTCACCGCCGGACCTTGCACCAATAGCGTATCTTTCCAAACCATTTGCGGTTTACCGTCCGGACCGATTCGCTGCCACTGGAATGGATTGACATGAATATGAAATACATGCGGTAACGGCGGAATAGCACCCGGTACTGCAGCCGGGTCACCCACGGTCGTGAGCGACCACATATCGACAGCGCCTAACTCCAATTGACGTACATGGTCGGGATTAAAAGCGCGGTAATTGACTTGGAAGTAATTTTTTTTGCCTGCCATGTCCTGACCGAGCTTGAACGCAACTTCCTGCACGCCTACAGCTTGTTTGCTCAAATCGAGATTGCCAAAGGGCGCCAGCGCAGCCATTTCCTCGTTGGTTGGCAAAGCCATGTCGTTGGTTTCGTCAACGACTTTCAGAATGGCCAGTAAATTTTCCGGTTCATCAGCTTGCCGTAGCGATTTCAAACTAGAAGTCGGCTGATCGATGATGCGATATTCTCCAGGCTTCATGCTGGCTTTAATCAAGATGTCGCTACGGTAGCCTGGCTGCAGATCGATCGGCGTTCCTGCTTTCCAGGTATCAATGCGCCCTAGGTAATTGCCGTCCAAAGCAATTTCATGTAAATCATGCTTCTCAACCGCGAATGCGATGGATTCACGAAAAGCGGTATCGATCAAACGCCAGCGTTGTACTTCGCCGCGTTTCATAGTGATGATCGGAACGATCTGGCCATTGATAGTGATACGCCGGTGCGAGCAAGGCCATGTGTCCTTGTTGGTGGCAGTGCTGCAATCTTTCGGATTGGGTGTGGATGGGCCAGGGAACAGGCTGGTGATATTGTTCAGTTCGCCTTTCTGATTGTATAAAATCGTTTGTAGTACGAAGATTTTTTCGTTGGCATTGGCGGCCAACAGCGCTTTCGGCGTGGTACTGGGATTATCCTCGATTACAATGGCGCCTGCCATGCCGCTGCCGACCTGAATCGATGTCGAGCCATGAGCGTGGGCATGATACCAATAGGAGCCGATCGGATGGTCTTTCGGCAACGTCACTTCATAAGGGAAATTACTTTGCGGCGAAATGGCGAGCAGTACATTGTCGCTGTTACCGGTGGGCGATACGTGTAAGCCGTGGAAGTGTACATTGGTGGTATTGAAAGACGCCGGAATGGTATCCAGATAAGCGTTTTGGTTCTCCTGATCGAATTGTGCCTGAATTTCATCGGGTGATTCTTTCGGTAACCGGTTTTTCAACAGCAAATTGACGATATCACCTTGCTTGACACGCAATGTCGGCCCCACCAGCTTTCCTTCATAGGTGCGCAGTTTCACGCCACAGCCTGCGATACTGGTGGTTTTTGGGTCGGTATATTGTACGGAAAGTACAGTTTCGAGCCTACCATTTTGTGCGTGCCGATCGGGTGGATTCTGGAACGGTTGCTTGCCGTATTTTTCAATATCGATTGGTTCGTAGGCACAAGAGGGGTGATTTTTTCCCGCCGAAGCAAAAGAACTGCCAAGCAGTAAAGTGGATACGATCAATAAATTCTGTAGGCATTTTTTTGACAAAATTTGCATAGCTTTTCCTTTACTTGAAAATTCTACTGTATTGCACCTTAATATTGGGAAGGATTACCTTGGGAGCAACATAGCTGTTTGTAAAACGTTGCATAATAGTAATGTGCATCGTTTCAACCTGCGCAACTTGGTTACACAGGTTGAAACAGCATGAGGTTGCTTTTATGGTTTACTAGTCGCGATAGGGCTGGCGTTGAGAAAACCCCAAATGAAGTCTGTTTGCATTATCATCATGTTCGGACGACTGTTGTTATCGTTGTAGAACCAGAACGGATTAGGGATACCGTGATGGCTGCGTGCATAGCCAAAGTCGGTCAAATTGCGCTCAAACACTGATAATGCAAGAAAATTAGCTGAGCCATCGCCATTCAGTGCCGCACCTGCTCTTGCGTGACAACTAATACAACTCGAACCATCCATAAAACCAGCTTCGGTTACCGAATTACCCAATAGCGTCGATTGACCAATTGAGTTAACAAACTCCACTTGCGAACCTTTGAGGCGGAAGTTACGCCACGCAATATCCTCCGGATCAGGTTCAATCTGACTCGTGCTGCTGCCGTCGGCAATATTTAATTGAGTTAGCAGCTTGTCCCATTCCGGGCGAATCTTTTCCAACGGATAACTTTTGTCAGAATTGAAAACGATACTGGGAGAGTTCAATTGATCGCTATGTTGATTGGGTTTGATGTAATTATCCGCAGTGCCAGCTGGGCGATTGTTATCGCTGCTTGCATAACCGTAAGCATCATTGCAGCCGGTGATATCACAACGACCTGGCAGGCTAATATGCTCGAAGGTGGTCCATACCCAGTTGGGAATATCTTTAGAAGAAATATGGAATGCCACTAGGTGATGAATACCTTCCAAATTGCAAGTGAGGGATGATTTGCTGATACCAAGCGCTTGAAGATCAATCTGTGTCTGTAATAATTTGCTAATGTACTGCTTGGGGTCCTCCGGCAATCCAAGTGCAACAGCAAGATCGTGATGCAGCCAGTTACTCTTGATCATGATGGCATCTGGCGGTAAGTCTATGCGCGACAACGCACCGGGCTTCCCGTCCTGAGACGAATGATTGGTTAAATGATAGGGTGCTTCTGTTTGCAGATTTTTCTGATTAATCTTAAATACATCTATTACGCCGTTGGCATTATATAAATTATTGGTGAAAAGGTAATCATGAAATACCTTATTGCGAATGGTCAGCTCAGCATTTGTCTGACGAATGACGCGACCTGTGCTTTCTGCATCGGATGGATTAAATTTCTTTATGATATCCGGTACCAGATCCTTAGTTTTACTATCGACAGATACCGCAGAGCAGGAAGATATCTGTGCATCTGTTGCTTTCTTCATTGACTTCAATTTAACCATACGAACGAGAGGATTAAGTACGTCATGGAATGGTAGACGGGTATCGCGCTGTAAAGCAGGATCGCGCGCCTGCACTTGCGCTTCCTCTGTCAAAGCATCAGTCAGACTTTTGAGTTTAGCGGCGTGCTGAACCTCTGGATAAACTGGACAATGATCGAGATCGTTGTTTGTTGATCCAGGTTGACAACAATGATCTTTACCAGGTGTTTGTCCGGACTGACAGAGTGCATAGGGCTGTGCTGGCCAATTGTCGTTCTCATCAGCCCAGTTTGACCAGAATTTAGCCTGAACTGCTTCGGCAAATAGTTTCCAGGAAAACATATCCGGACAAGTCATGGCAGCATTGCTTAGTATCTTGCCTGTATTGCTATTAATGGTAAGCAATTCACCATCTTTAACAATCATTGAACAGTATTCAGCATCCTTAATACCGGCCTGAAAATACAAGATTGAATCTACACTTGTAGGTTTATAGCCATCCGCATGGACAGATTGAATGCTACTCAAGGTAATGCCAATCAGAATAATAAACAATAAATGAGAGCGCAGGATCATAGTGTTTTTTCCAATTAATAAATAGGGATAAAAAGTTACTGAAGGATCGTAAAAGAAAATCTGTATCGATATCTCTCAGAAAAAAGCGCTTTAAACGACCTTAATCGCTCCTCTCCTCATCTAAAAATGTGCTATAAGGTGTCAAAAAATCAATATGCAATAAAAAACCCGCTCTTACGCGGGTTTTAGGATTGTGTTAGATGTTCTCGGATGTTTAAATGGTACGGCGGGAATCGAACCTTGGTCTACGTCTAATATATCAATCATTTATTAGTAACCTCTGCTATTTTCGTGTCATTTCATTGTATTTCATGAGCTCAAGAAAAAAACTATATATACAAAAGTGTATGCTTATTTGCTTAGTCTATCAATAGCAATGTTGTATTTAATTCAATGTTTATTTGTTGTAAAAGCATCAATCTTGGTAGTATATGTATGAGTAGCCCCGTATTACTTAAATGGGTAATAATATATCGAATTTATAATGAGTAAAAAAGACAAATTAGCTGGTATTAATTTTCGAATTCGTAAAGGTGCTTCGATTGGAGAACCTGATGCAGAAAGTGATGTGCGTTTTCTTTCTCCTTGCTTTACTGAAACAGGAGACCTTCAAACACTTCTTGATTGTAGTAATTCTCATAGAATACTAGTTGGCCGCACTGGAACAGGGAAAAGTGCATTAGTTTATAAAATCAGCCAAGAGGAAAATGTAATTGAAATTAAACCTGAGTCTTTATCTCTTAATTATTTGGCTAATTCAGACATAATTCCCGTTTTAGTGAATGCAGGCATAAAACTCGATATTTTTTATACATTATTGTGGCGTCACGTATTTACAGTTGAGCTACTAAAGAAGAAATTTAAGCTTACAAATGAAGACAATACCAGAAGCTGGATTGCCAGCTTCCTCTCATTATTAAAAACTAGGGATAAAACAAAAGAAAGAGCTCTTTCCTATCTCAGAGATTGGGGAGAAAAGTTTTGGCAAGAAACTGAATACAGAATAAAAGAGATTACACATACTTTAGAAGAACGTTTAAGTACAGATACAGGACTTACTTCAACGGAACTTAGCTTAGCTTTAAAAGCTGAATCTAAAATCGGTACAGAGAATAAAATTGAAGTTGTACACAAGGTTCAGAAAGTAATCAATAATCTGCAAATAAAAGAGCTGTCAGATGTACTTACTTTTTTATCTGAAGAAGTATTCACGGATTCTCAACAAAAGTATTACATTATTATCGATAAGCTTGATGAAAATTGGGTGGATGACAATTTGCGCCTCAGATTAATTAGAGCTTTAATCGAAACTATCAAATCATTTCGATGCATAACAAATGTGAAAATTATCATCGCCCTGAGATTAGATTTAATTCAAAGTGTATTTGAGAAAACTAGGGATGCTGGCTTTCAAGAAGAAAAATATCAATCACTTCTCTTACATCTTAGATGGAACAAAGCTAATCTTATAGAATTGCTAAACAAGCGTATAGAGTTATTAGTTAGTGAACAATACACTTCAAAAACTATAAAACTTGCGCAGCTTTTTCCTGATTCAATTAACAAAGTCGATTTTATAGATTATTTATTAACACGCACGCTTTACAGACCACGTGACGCTATAGCCTTTATTAACGAGTGTTTGAGACGATCTGAAGGAAAAGGGTCTGTTACTGTTCAATCTATTAGAGAAGCTGAAATAGAATATTCCGCACAACGAATTGAATATCTTACTTTTGAATGGCTTAATCATTATCCGAAGTTAAACGAATATTTAACGATCATTGAACGAATGAAATCAAAATTCAAACTTTCTATGATTACTAAAGAAAAAATTGATAACTTTGCATTAAATTATGCAATGAACGGAGAGCATAGTCCAGACCCTGTAATTCGAGCAGCTTACACTTATATAAACGAGAATATGTCCCCTCATAGTTTCATAATAACTCTGACTAAGGCATTATACACAATTGGAATTCTTGGTATAAAGGCTGACGGATTTAGTCCCACGCTATGGTCATACTCTGATACACGTCCCCCAACTGATGGTCAAATAAAACCTACATCTACGGTATATATCCATTCTATGGTTTGGAGTCGTCTCGGTATTATTGTTGAAAATTGAAAAACTTAAAGTTACTAATGGTAATTAGACTATTATGACAATAAATTACCGCGTACTTTTGCTATTACTGCTATTAAATTATAAATTCAGAAAATTATAATAATGTATCTCAGCTACCAGAATGAGAATTGGCATCACAAGAATCAACATTATCTAGTACTGCAAATACAAATTGAGGCTCTTTATGATTGAGTCAATTTTAATCGGAATTTTTTCAAGTCTATCAGCTTCTGGATTATTTTTAATAGTGCTTTTTAAATTAAGACCGATAATAGAAATCAGCCCAGAAATTGCAGATCAATCAAATAATGATGGTCCTTGTTATGCGTTTAAGTTCATAAATCGAAGTAAGTATCAAGCATTCGATATATCGATAGAAACTATTCTAATTACACCTATCCAAGTACCAGGAGGACCGGTAAATCACGTAAAGGAAGTCATTCTCAGAAAATCGCATTTCCATGAGTTGGGCGGTTTTAGCCCGAAAGATAAGGAAGCGCATTATGCATTTAGGGTTGCAACATTTGATGATTTGCGTTCTCTCTGGATTTCAGATACTCAATATCTTCGCATCAACGTGGTTGCTTCTCATGCTCTATCAGGTTTTTCTAGCGTACAGACAATGGTATTTAATACTAAATCTCAAATAAAGAAAGGGAAACATAGATTCGGAAATAATTTAAACGTTGAGCCCTTAGAATAAATCTTATAAATTAATTCTAATTCGATTGTAACATCTGATAGAAATCCTAAAAAACCATTTTTTAATTTTGTGAGCCATATACACGAATAAAAAAACATGTATGATTAAAACTAGATAATCTAAATGTTTTTTGTATTGAAATTACTTACTTATAATTCGAGGGATGAGGGATGAAGCTTAAAGATTTATTTTTGTTATTGCTTTTAATTTTTGTCAGCACAGCATGTTCAAATTTAAAAGAAATTGGAAATTTTGCAGGTGAATCTGCTAAGTTTGCTTCTTATACAGAACTAACAACTCGTTATCGTGACACTTATTCTAGGGAAGAGCCTTACCTTTTTGAGATTTGTACTAACGCGAAATGTGATAATGAAGATCGTGATAAGTTTATAAAAGTTGCAAAATATGAGGATGTTCGTCGTCACGAAGCTTATGCAGATTTATTAAAAGTCCATGAAACTGTGTCTACATATATGCAAACCCTTGCTATTTTAGCAAAATCAGAATCTTTTGATATTTCTAAGGAAGTTAGTTCAATGTCCGGTTCAATCAAAAAATACCCGCATTTAGGAATTGAAGAGAAGCATGTTGAAGCTATTTCGAATCTTGCTCTGTTAATTACTAAATGGATAACTTCTGCATATCAAAATTATGCAGTTAAGTCCATGATTATGGAAGGAGATATGCATATTCAAACAGCTTTAGACGGAATGAAAAATATTGTCATTGCTTATAAGGGTGTCCATGAAAATGAAAAAATGGAGGTTTTAGGTTCATATGTAATTGAGGATAAGTTTATCGATAATAGTAAGGACAGACAACTTATGATTTTAGCTAGGGAGCAATTTAAAGCTAAAAAGAATGAATATGAAAATATGGATCAGAAATACGAAATTGCATTAAATGGTATTAAAAGAATTGCAGAAGGCCACACTAAACTTCATGAAAATACCCAAAAGCTGACAAGCGATGAGGTTAGAGAAATTATTTCAAAATTTGCTAAAGATATAAAAATTATAAAAGATAATCTTCAAACTTTGCGCGATAATTAACATTAATTAAGAGGAAATTATGGCTCTTACGAATCCACAAGAAATAATAGAATTTGCTTCCGCTATCTCACGCTGTGCTGATTCAATTCATGCGCGATTATTGAGTGCGATTAACAACAAAGAAGTTGATCAAAATCAAGCCCAAACAATTTTTCAATATGAAATAGGTTTACGTCAATATGCTAATAGTTTGTACACAAATGCTTTGAAACTCATAGTAGGAGGGTTACAAGTCTCTCAAAACGAATTAATTGAACTGGTTGAAACAGCTAATAATCAAATTCAAACAATAGAACAAATTGCTGTGTTTGTAGATTTGGTTGCAGACTTAGTTATGTTGGCTGTAGCAGCTTATTCTACTAAACCCGATATGATAATAGCAGCCGTTTTTGAGGTGGGAAAAGATGTAAAATCAATATATGATTCTAATGTAACAGGCACCTAGTTTTATATTTATGTGATTAATCAGGTGGTTAGAGATATTAACTTCTTGCCGTAATATATTAAATAGTTTGGTTATATTAGATATAAATTTGAATATATTTATTTAAAAAGTAAATTTCCAAAAAAATAAAACTCAGTTCATGAAGGTTATGAACATATCCTATATTTGAGGAATCCATCTTCCATAAACTTTGATGATCATACTCCAATCTTTGTGCCCCATTTGTTGGGCTACCCAGAGAGGTTTTTCACCTCTTGAAAGTAATGTTGAAGCGAAAGTGTGGCGGGTTTGGTAAGGGTTGCGGTATTTTATACCGGCTCTTTTCAGTGCCGGAATCCAAACATTTTTCCGGATTGGTTGATCGTTTTTCCATGGTTCGTTTGTTTGTGGATCGTGGAAAACAATTTCGTTGTGCTTTTTCGTAAATATTTGCTGATTAAATAAGGCTTCTTTGGCTTGCGGTTGTAGTATTACTTCACGTTTTCCTGATTTTGTTTTGGTGACTTTCAGTTGACCGCGTACATGAGCTTGTTTGATAAATATGCGGTTTTGCTCAATCTCAACATCTTGCCAGCGTAAAGCGATGAGTTCTGAAGTTCTCAATCCTGAGTAGAATGCAAACTGAATCAGGTTTTTTTCCTGGCCTGTCAGTTCGTTTAAAATTTTGGTGATTTCTTCTTGCGTGAAAGGTTCGGGTTCACGGGTTTTGTTGGGGAGGTTTTTAACTCTTGAAAGTGGGTTCTTGTCGATTATTTCATCAAGATAGAGCTCTTCAAACATTTGACGAAGCGGGGTCAGAATGTTGCTTTTGCGTTTGTTGGAGCAGGGGAGTTCAGATAACCATTCCTTTATTTTGCTGGCAGTCAGTTCGGAGATAGTCAGGTTGCCAAAGGTTGGTATCAAATGGTGATAGATGGCGCTGTTATAGTCTTGCAGTGTGCTTAGTTGCAGTTTTGCTTGATTGCGTTGCAGCCAGCTTATCAGGGCTTCTTTAATCGTGTAGAGATCAGGGCGGTTTTTCCTGAATTCTTTTGCTTTCTTGCTGTACGGAAAATGTCGGTTGTAATCGAAAGTGCCGGTCTTGATTTCGTACTTGATGGATTGCAGCTTAAGCGCCAGTTCTTTTTGCGCGGTTTTGGTTGGCGGTATGGGTATTGATTCGCGGCAGCGTACACCTTGATAGGTGAACGATATCTGGGCGCTAGTGCCGCGGATCGTTATGCCTCTTTGCCTTGCATCCATAGGTTTGTAGCCTTCATGCTTATGAAAATTCTGCCATTCGCAGATTTAAACCAGTGAATCCCGAGTATCCAATGTCCTTTTTTCAGATATTGACGAATGGCATTCTCAGTTAAGCCGGTCAGTTCAGCACATTTTTTGACAGTTACCAGTAATCGTTCGGAGTGGTTCATTTTTTCACCTCCTCAGCATTATCGGCGATATGCTTGGTTACGTGCTTTTCGACTTCCCCTTGATTCTCGATTAAGCCTTTATCCTCCACTTTGCGCTTGCCCATCACTACAGCCCAGAAACTGCCTATTTTTTGCGTGATGGCATACCCCACGCTTTTGGTTTCGCTGTATCCGGTTGTTTCCGGGCAGACATCTTGGAAATTAAGGCCTAAGATTTTTTCATAGCGGCGATAGGTCAAGGGATTGTGAAGTATTTTAAGAACGCGCCAGCCGAAGTATTGCCCCATAATCAAAGCGCCTAATGCGCTTTCCAATGTCGTGCCAACGCCTCGGAATTCTTTAATGTTCTTGAAAATAATTTGCTCTTGTTCCTCGCTGAGGTTTAGATCAAACAGTTTTCTTTGATTGGTTTCCATAATAAATAGTGACTATGAGAGTAAATAGTGATTCTTATAGTACGCTATTTATTTTCAAAGTAAATAGTATAAATGTCCTGTCAATCCAAAATTGTTACTTGGTTTTGAAATTCCTCTTTCGTGAATTGCCGCATCTCATCATGAAACTTAATAACAATCTCGATTTGATCGTTAAGCGTCAATACGCCGCAAATGTGGCCGATTTGCGTGATGCTGTATTTTTTTCCGGGTTCAGGGGCATCCTGTTTTAGTACTGCAAGCCGGTAGATTAAAGAAACCGCTTCTTCAAGATTAAATGTATTCATAATATTTATATTTTTAATTTTTTTAGTGTTGAGTTGGGTTTTCATGTTTAACCTTTTGAGGATGAAAAGGGATTGGTACAGTTATTGATACAAGTCCAAGAGAAACAGCTCCGGCGTGACATTGCGTGCGCTCGGCTTGCGCCTCGCTCCTTAATGTCACGTCCTCGCTGTCTACTTTGAAAAGCATCCAAACATGTTTGCGTGTGCTATAGCTCGATCCTTTCCAAAGTATTCCGGATACGCGCAATGGAGCTGAATCGCCATAACGTCCGGTTGCCGGGGAAAATACTTCACCATTAAATGGATTTAATCGCTTGCTCTCATCGTAGAATGGTTTTATAGCATGTGATCGATGCGCAGCTTCAGGATTTCCCATAGCCAGCATGAAAGCTGCCCAATCGCTGGCAGTTGCAGATTGACGGATGGATTCAAGCTCCGGATCGTCGGATTTGTCGAGTTTTCTTAATTGACGCCATACGGTCACGCTCGGGCCGCCGATTTGCTGAAACTGGCGAATGCCCCAAGTATTGGCCCATGCAGTAATGCGCTCGGCTGCTTTTGCAGCATCATTGCCATACAAATCTTGATCCAATGCAAAGCCGTCGATATTCTTGGAGATGTACTTGGCAATGTAACCTACTGCCGTGCCTTTGGCTGGATCAATCGCTTCCGCTTTGAAACGGCGATCTTGCGCTCCTGGTTCGTTGCCATTATCGAGAAGGGCGTAATGACGCATGACTTTCCTCACAGCTTCGCGGTGTTTCTCCGGCATGAATAATAGTAAGTGCCAATGCGGGGTGCCATCGTGATGCGGTTCGACTACGCGGAAGCCATAGGGTTGAATACCCTGACGATGCAATTCAGCGCGGATCAATGACCAAATATGGGTGAGGTATTCGTGCGCTTGCAAAACGCTGGTGCCGTCATAGCGTGGATTGGTTACACCATGATGCAAACAGGCATGCATGCGCGAAGGGGTGGTGACAGTATAGAATTCTCCAACATGACCCAGATGGTCGGCCACCATTTCAAAACCTCTGATACGTGTCATCAATTCAGCGCGGCGAATTGCTGGATTGGATACCGAACGATCAGCTAGGTTCTGCAGGGAAAAAATATCGCCGTTCTGGTTACTTACAAAATTCGTGGCCAGATACAAACGATTTCTTTCCTTTTGTTTGCGCTTAGCATGAATCGTGAAATCGCTAGCATACGTGCCACGAAGGCGGCTGACCAACTCAATATTTCTGGCTATGGTTTCAATCTTGCGTAGTCGCAATATTTTGATTCTGCGAAACCACCAGTGATGACAGCACATGCGGTTCAGAGCCGGTTCCAAATTATCGCCTTTGATTGATGGCCGCTTCACTTGATAGTGATCGACTATGCGCAAACAGGATTGATAGGCATCAGAAGGGGATTTTGCGCGGTTGCGCGCCAGATAACATTTTTCTGCATAACGCTTGGCGGCATTGAGCAATTCTTCATGATCAGCGCATAGATTCAGATCTTCAATGCGCAGCTGATTATAAATATCTTGCAGTTCATGGTTTGCTTGCTCAAAGGTGGAACGTTCAGCCGTTTTGATGTAGTGAGCCGCCAAGTCTCCAGCAATCGGGGGAAGCTCACTGAAAATATGGCGCCGCATGCGACGGCAATTTTCTGTTCCATAGGATGCGGTGTGATTATCGGCAAAAACGACTTGTGCCAATTTTGTGTCATTTTTGTGCCACAACCGAGGCCTTTGGAGACCAACCGGGACTAAAGGGGAATTTGTGAGACTTGAACTAAGACCCTGTTTTATATGAGTCTTAGTTGGTCTTGAGTGGTCTGGATTAGACCGTTTTTTGGTGGAGACGGCGGGAATCGAACCCGCGTCCGCAAGCCCTCTACAGACAGTTCTACATACTTAGCCATGTTATTTAGTTTGACCTGGCAACCGCCAACTGGCAGGCTGATGACAGGCGAGTCACCTTGCGTTTAACGTTTTATAAAGTAACCCTATAGAACGCGATCCTCGTTAGTAACTCTGCTGTCTGTTGCCAGACCCGGCGTTGAGGCCCATCGGTGCAGAGGCTAGCCGAATTAAGCGGCTAAAGCGTAGTTTTCGTCGTTTGCGACTATTGTTTTCAGATGGATTTACGAGGTAATCTGATCCTCGGTATGCCCTGCGCTGCTTTGCAACCCACGTCGAAACCAGATCGTCCCCGGTATTCGTTTTGGTAGTGCTTAGGATGGTGATGAAATCCAAAAGTTCAAGCTCTGCGTTGATATTCTAACAGAATTAATAGGTATTTCTTTACAGATGGGCTAGCAATTCTTCGGGATGATCGATCAGGTGATGTGCGCCCCAGGTTTCAGGGGCTTGATCAATGCCCAAATAGCCATAGCGTGCAACGATGGATTGCATGCCGGCTGCCAGACTTGCTTGAACATCGCGAATGTCGTCTCCCAGATAAATGCAGTGAGCAGGAGAGATGGTCATTTTGTTGCTGGCTGCCAGGAGTGGTGCAGGGTGTGGCTTGGTATGAGTGGTTTCGTCGCCACATATGACACAGGCAACGCGCTGTCCTAACCCAAGTGTTTGGATGAGTGGATGTGCAAAACGGGCAGGTTTGTTGGTGACAATGCCCCACGGTATACTCATCGTTTCCATTTGATTCAACAACGCTTCTACGCCCGGAAACAAACAAGTGTCGTGACACAGATACTGGGTGTAAAAATCCAGGAATTCATCGCGCATGAATTCATAGTTCTCATCACCTGGTTTGATATTAAAGCCGAGTCCTAGCAATCCTCGCGACCCAGCGGATGCCAACGGACGGATCTGTTCAATGGGGAGTTCGGTGAGGCCTCGTGCAGTGCGCTGTCGGTTTAGGGCATGACCAAGATCAGGTGCGGTGTCGGCTAAGGTTCCGTCAAAATCAAAGAGAACAGCTTCAACCATTAAAGTACGCTTGTTGAGATTGATGGAAGTTAGCTGCGGTAAGCCATGATGTAGTTGACATCGGTATCCTCTTCCAGTGCATAAATTTTAGTGAAGGGGTTGTACGTCATGCCGATCAGTTTTTCATCGGTCAGGCTGGCATTACGCGCCATGCGAGCAAGCTCGGAAGGTTTGATGAATTTTGCATACTCATGCGTACCGCGCGGTAATAGATTTAAAACATATTCCGCGCCAATAATTGCAAATAGGTAGGACTTCGGGTTGCGATTGATGGTTGAGAAAAATATCCAGCCATTTGGTTTGGCTAATTGCGCGCACGCGCGAATAACGCTCATTGGATCGGGCACATGCTCGAGCATTTCCATACAAGTGACAATATCGTAATGCTGTGGTTTTTCTTGCGCCAACGACTCTACGGTAATTTTGCGGTAATCAACGTCATAGCCGCTTTCCAACAGGTGCAGCTTGGCAACCTTGAGCGCTTTATCACTGAGATCAATGCCGGTGACATGTGCGCCCATTGATGCCATGCCTTCGGATAGAATACCACCGCCACAGCCGACATCCAGTATGGTCTTTCCCATTAATCCATTTGTCAGATCATTAATGTAGTTAAGGCGTAATGGATTGATTTCATGCAAGGGTTTAAATTCACTGTGCGGATCCCACCAGCGGTGAGCGAGTTGGCTGAATTTTTCAAGCTCCAGCGGATCAGCATTGATACCGTCATTTTCCATACGTGCTCCTTTAAAACAATTGTTGTGACGTTGCTGTGATACGTTCCTGCCACATGGCTGCGCGATAGTGCAGTTCAGCTTCGTTCAGTGTCGTCAATTCTTTATCTTCAAGCAGTATTCTACCATTTACCCACACATGGCTCACGTGTTCGCGGCTTGCAGCGTAGATTAAATGTGAAACGGGATCATAGCAAGGAGTAAGATTAAGATGAGAGAAATCAATGGCTGCTATATCGGCTGCTTTGCCAACGGTTAATGAACCAGTGGATTCACCTAATCCTAGAGCATTTGCGCCGTTCAGAGTGGCCATGCGTAGCACTTGATGGGCGGGGAGGGCGTCAGCCCGGCCACTGTTTGCTTTAGCCAACAATGCCGCGAGGCGCATTTCTTCAAACATATCCAAACGGTTATTGCTGGCTGCTCCGTCTGTACCCAAGCCGACATTAACGCCTTGATTGACTAATGATGAAATAGGCGCAAATCCACTGGCCAATTTCATGTTAGAGGAAGGGCAGTGAGCAATGCTGCAATTATATTGATGTAGTAATTTAATTTCATGATCGGTCAGGTGCACCATATGCACGGCAATTAAATTGGGACTGAGCAATCCTAATTGCTGCATGCGCTCTATGGGTCTTACGCCGCTGGATTCCATACTGATTCGAATTTCATCCTGGGTTTCATGCAAATGGATATGAATCGCCGCATCGAGTTGTTCTGCGTAAGTCAGAATGCTGTTGAAGGTTTTGTCGCTGACGGTATAAGGTGCGTGAGGTGCAAAGCAGAAGGATAGCAGCGGATTATGTTGATACTTGTCGCGCAATTCCAATCCCTTGGCCAGATAATCATCCGCATCGCTGGCATAAGTTGTCGGGAAATCAATGACAATCATACCGATAGCAGCGCGCATTCCTGAACTTGCCGCAGCTTGTGCACAGGATTCGGGGAAAAAATACATGTCATTAAAGCAAGTAATGCCTCCTTTGATCATCTCGGCACAGGCAAGCCGGGTGCCATCCAGTACAAATTGCGCGTTAACATACTGATTTTCTGCCGGCCAGATATGTTTATTGAGCCATTCCATCAGAGGTAGATCATCAGCAAGTCCTCGCAAGAGAGTCATGGCGGCATGAGTGTGCAAATTGACTAATCCCGGAATCAGTGCATGATCGTTTAAAGTGAACGTTTGTTGTGGTTGGTAGCGCTGGCTGGCTTCGGCAATCGGAAGGATATTTTTGATGATGCCATGATCAATTGCAATGGCATGTTGATTTAATACAATTTCAGCGGGCTCAACAGGAATAATCCATTTCGCTTCAATTAGTGTATCAATTTCTTCCCGATTACTCATGGACTGGTAATAAGAAAAAAGCCCTGCGGAATGTGCAGGGCTTTTTTAATGAGGGTAATAAATTAATTTGGCTTCTCTTATCGGGTGCCTGCTACTTCAATTTCAACCCGGCGATCAGGTGCTAAACACTCAATCAACGCTTTAGATTTTCTTTCGCCGGCGCAACTGTTACCTGTTACCGGATTGGCTTCGCCTTTGCCATCAACAAAGATGAGGCTTGGGTCTATGCCTCTTGATACCAGATGCGATTTTACCGATTCGGCTCGGCGGAGCGAGAGCGCTTTATTGTATTCATCTGATCCAATGCGATCAGCATAGCCTACAGCAATGATGAGGTCATATTTTACACCCTCTATGCCCGTAACAAATTCATTAAGCGATTGGATGCCATTGGGTTTTAATTTCGAGCTATCAAAATCAAATAACGCATCGGCAGAAAATGTGATTTTCTCAGGTGCTGTTTTAACAGGTGCCGGTGCAGGCGCTTCTGCAACTACTTCTGGCTTCTTGACCAGATCCGGATCACATTCATGAATAGCCATGGCCGGTGTCCAATAGCTGGTGCGCCAGCATAATCCTGTTGAGTTTCTTGCAACCTCACCACGGCCATCAATACCGTAAGCTTGCGGTTTAGTTGTTGCGGTATCTGCCGATTGATCAGTATTTGCTTCTTGTGCCAAGACAGCACCAGAAAACATTGCTGGCATAAGCACCATTCCAATAAGAGTATTTTTGGCTGATATTTTTTTCATGATGTTGTCCTTTTAATGAAAACTATGTTTCTGAGAATTCTATCGGCAATGCAAATAAATGCTTTACCATTACAATTGAAAGTCTTTACTATTCTACTACTTCGAGCTAATTAGTGTTCTATTATCAGTTTGTTTGTATATTATCGCAAATTAATGTGTTGTTTAATTGCAACAAAGCTGTGCTGTGCATTAAAGTGAAATGAATGGGTTAATATGCGTAAGTAATAGAAATTATATGGTTTTAATATTAATAATCTAATCCGCGTTTCACTGAAAAGAGAAATATTCCTTTGTTTCATTTGTTATTGTAGCAATTAAACCAAAACTCAAAACTGGCGAATTCCAGAGTTATTCGAAATATACTATTCAATCCGGCAGTTCAAACTGCGCGATCTTGCGATTAGTTCATTAGTTGAGTGATTTATTATGCGATTATTAGGCGATTATAGGAACTTACTGGTATGGTCGATGTGACGGAGTTGGTAACTTTGTCCACACAAAATCTGCATCGTAATTTTGGACCTCATGTTGCGGTATGTGATGTTAACTTGCAATTAAAGCGAGGGGAAGTATTGGGGTTGTTAGGACCTAATGGCGCGGGTAAAAGCACCACCATGCGCATGTTGACGGGAAATCTTGCGCCAAGCAGTGGCAGCATAGAAATCTGTGGTATTGACTTATTGGATAAGCCGTTAGAAGCCAAGTTGCATTTAGGTTATCTGCCTGAGATTCCACCGCTTTATTTTGATATGACGGTCAATGAATATTTATTGCTGGTCGCTCGATTACATCGCGTTAACAAACAAATTATGCAGATTGTATTGAAAAATGTAAAGCAACGCTGTGGTTTAAGAGATCAGGGGAAGTATTTGATTGGAACGTTATCCAAGGGTTTTCAGCAGCGAGTTGGTATTGCGCAAGCAATTATACATAACCCGGACGTGATTATATTGGATGAACCTACGGTTGGTCTTGATCCTAATCAAATACAAGAAATAAGACTATTAATTAGAGAATTAGGTGCAACGAGCAGCGTTATTTTATCAACACATATTTTGCCTGAGATTGAAAATGTTTGTGACAGAGTGCAAATCATGCACAAAGGAGCGGTAGTTTTTGATAAAACCATGATCGAGCTGCGACAACAGGATGCGAATTTGGAAGACATATTTACGCAGCTTACGCGATCATGAATAAACAGAGGTATTTGCCATGCTAGAAACTATTATCCGTAAGGAACTAAGTATGCTGTTTATTTCTCCTTTAGCATGGATATTGCTTGCACTGATCCAGTTTTTGTTTGCGGGTTTCTTTCTGATGCGATTGGATGCTTTCCTTGAAATACAATCACAATTACTGCAGATGATCAATTCCCCGGGAATTACGGAGGTTGTTATTTCTTCAAGCTTTGCATTAGCAGCAATTATTTTGTTGATGATAACACCCATATTATCGATGCGATTACTGGCTGAAGAACGCCGTAACCATACCCTGACCTTACTTATTTCTTCACCTGTTGCCATCATCGATATCGTACTAGGTAAGTTTCTCAGCATAATGATTTTTTTTGTGTTCGTGATTATGCTGATAATTGCATTATCCATATCATTACGGATAGGAGGTACGTTGGACTTGGGCTTGTTACTCAGCAATGCAATAGGATTACTTTTGCTGTCTGCGTGCTTTTCTGCGCTAGGTCTTTATATTTCAAGCTTAACGGCACAACCGGTGATTGCTGCGATTGGTTCTCTGGGAATGTTATTAGGATTGTGGATGATTGATCTGATTGCAAATGAGACCAGTGGTTGGATGCACTATATCTCTTTGCTGAAGCATTTCAGATATTTTAATCAGGGCTTGATTGATAGCTTAAGTATCGCCTATTTCATATTGTTTATCGTGACTTTCCTTGTGCTTACAATTCGTCACTTGGATGGAGAACGTTTACATGGGTAGGGGGGCGATACGTGATGATCATGCTGAATAAAAAATTACGGCGGCACTATCGGATACAAAATGGCGTATTTGTTATCTTATTATTATTATTGGTCATAATACTTGGTTTTGTCGCAGTGCAATATCGTTTCCAATGGGATATCAGCCAGAATGGACGTAATAGTCTGAGTGAAACCAGTATTGAAATCCTACAAAAACTGCAAGCTCCGATCCGAGTTACGGCTTATGCAACTGAACAACATGCACAGTTAGGTGATATACGAAAAATTATTACTGATTTTGTTGCGCTTTATCAGAGGGTGAAACCGGATCTTTCTCTAACATTTGTTGATCCGGTCGAACAGCCTGTACTGACACAACAAGCTGATGTGAAGGTTAATGGTGAATTGGTTATCAAATATAACAAAAGGACTGAGCATCTTACTACTATTAATGAACAGGCATTCTCCAATGCTTTGATGCGCCTGGCACGAGCAGAAGATAAATTGATCGTTACACTGAGCGGTCATGGAGAGCGTCGATTGGAGGGGGATGCTAATTACGATTTAGGTGATTTTGGCAAATACCTTAGTACCAATGGCTTTAGTAATCAAACAACAAATCTTACGATTGAGCAGGATATTCCCAGGAATGCAAGCCTACTGTTGATTGCTTCACCTCAAACTGATTTGTTGCCGGGAGAGGTCGATAAGCTCCTGAATTATATTGACCAAGGTGGCAATTTGTTATGGCTGGTTGACCAGGAATCATTACGGGGATTATTGCCGTTAACGGAAAAATTACACTTAACGCTTACGCCCGGCGTTGTGATTGATCCACAAGCCGGACAACTTAAAGCACCAATTACATTTTCCATGGGTGCAATTTATGGGCGGCATGCAATAACGAATAATTTTAATTATATTACGGTATTTCCCTATGCGCGTCAGATTACAATAAATGAAAATGAAGATTGGAGCAGTGTTGCATTGGTTGAAGTAGCTCAACAAGGATGGATCGAAACCGGTGATCTGAATGGCAGCATTACGTTTGATCAAGCGACTGATGTGCCTGGTCCGGTTACTATAGCGGTTGCATTGACACGTAATATCAGGGATCGTGAACAACGCATTGTCGTTGTTGGCAGCGGGCACTTTCTAGCCAATACGTATTTGGGAAATGGCAGCAATCTGGATTTTGGCGTTAATCTGGTTAATTGGTTGACCGATGATGAAGAATTAATGGTGATACAGCCACGTGCAACGATAGATAGCAGCTTGATTTTGAGTGAATCTGAACTTACTTGGATTGCCATGGGGTTTCTCGTATTACTACCAACCTTTTTCTTGGCATGTGGTTTTTTTATTTGGTGGCATCGCAGAAGAATAACAAAATGACGCACCACTCCCGTTTAAATCTGATTATGCTTGTCACTATCGGCGGCTTAGCGATATTTCTCTACCTTAGACCACAACCTGCTGCGATTCAGCAATATTCAATTTCTACCACTACTGCTGATGCGATACAGAGCTTACGCATCCTGAATAAGCACCAAGAAATTGTTCTCAAGCAATCGAATAATCAATGGCATTTGATAGAGCCAGTACAAGTACGTGCTGATGAGGAAAAAATCGGAAAAATTCTGGAAATTTTAACGGCAAGTAGTTATCAGCGTCTTGCACTGGAAAATCTGGAGCGTTTTGGTCTGGATCAACCTTATCTTCAGTTGTATGTAGATAATGAATATTTTGGTTTTGGCGGGTTTTCACCGACAACCCATCAGCAATATCTTGCGACCAATGATTTTGCTTACTTGATTTCACCGCGTTATGCGCTAGCACTTCCGGTAGCTGCCATTGATCTGATTAATCCCGGATTGCTAGTGTCCGACGAAATTCCTGTCAGGTTTGAAATGGAGCGATGGACGGCAGAATTTCAAAATGACGGATGGCGTATGACCAAACATTATTCTGATGATGGGTTTGGCGATGAAATACTGACAAAATGGATTCAATTGTGGCAAACTGCCCGCGCTGAAGCACTGAAATTAGAGGATGAGCTTGATTCTGATTGGATCGAAGCGGGTGTTATTCGAATCAGCCTGCAAAGTGGAAAAGTAATAGGGTTTAAGATTCTACAAAATAAATATTCACTCGTGCTGTTGCGTATGGCAGAAGGGATTGGTTATCAGTTTCCGACTAAATTGGGACAGCGGTTGATTAACCCTCGTGCTATAGTGCTAAACCAATAAATTTCTGAACACTGATGCCGGAATTACCAGAAGTTGAGACAACAGGTCGGGGTATTGCTCCGCATTTGACTGGTCAAGTGATTGCAAACGTAATTATTCGTAATTCGAAGCTACGTTGGCCAATACCGGAAAATTTACCTGTATTATTGCCGGGGTTGACGATTCAAACAGTGATGCGTCGAGCTAAATATTTACTGCTGGACTGCGGTAAAGGAGTGCTGATTCTTCATTTGGGTATGTCAGGCAGTTTACGCGTTTTACTGCCGGAATTAATGCAATTTCCGGAATCCCCACGCAAGCATGATCATTTTGATTTAATTCTTAATAATCAAGCTGTACTCAGGCTGCATGATCCACGTCGCTTTGGTGCCGTGCTATGGCATGTAGGGAATATTGCGCAGCACCCGCTTTTGATGAACTTGGGTCCGGAACCGCTGACAGCGGATTTTAATGCGCAATATTTATTTAGAGAGACCAGGGGATTGCGAGCGTGTATCAAACAAACTCTGATGAATAGTCGTGTAGTAGTGGGTATTGGTAATATTTACGCAAATGAAGCTTTGTATTTGGCCGGAATCAATCCTAAAGTAATCGCTGGCAGAATCGGAATAGGGCGTTATGAAAAATTGGTTCAAGCGATCAAGCATACTTTGCGGTTGGCAATAGAAGCTGGAGGTAGCAGTTTGCGTGATTTTGTGCACAGTGACGGAACCCGAGGGTATTTTCAACAGCAATATTGGGTTTATGGACGTAGTGGTAAAGGATGCAAACAATGTTCAAATGTAATCAAGCAGATTAAGCAAGGCCAGCGTTCCAGTTTTTATTGTTCAGGTTGTCAACATTAAAGAAGATTACAACTCGAGTCGGGTTGTAAATCTTTTGCGAGAGTTATTTAACCAAATAAATTTCGGAAGCTTGCTTCCATCTTATTGGATTGAAGGAATTTTTTAATATGCAAGCTCTTTCGTTTTATTGATGAATCAATCAACTAATTACGATGTTATGAATATTACATTCATTGGTGGCGGTAATATGGCCTCTGCATTAATCAGTGGATTGTTGCAACAAGGTTTTGCAGCACAGCAATTGTATGTAGTCGAAATTAATGTAGAAAACTGCGAAAAGCTAAAGCTCGAATTTGGTATTCTGGCTACGAATGATCTTGCTGAGGGCGTCGCCAAGAGTGATGTTGTTTTATTATCTGTGAAACCTCAGCAATTACATGATTTGACTCAAGATCTTATGCCCTTGTTGAAGGATCAATTGTTAATATCGATTGCAGCCGGTATTCGTGTATCAGATATTATGCGTTGGCTGGGTGGTTATGAGAGAGTGGTGCGTGCCATGCCGAATACGCCCTCACTGGTGCGTTCAGGTGTTACTGGCCTTTATGCTGCTTCAAGTGTGAATGAATTGGATAGAAAAAATGCCGAATCGATTTTAGCTGCAGTGGGTTCGACACTGTGGGTGGTAGAAGAAGAAATGTTACATGCAGTGACTGCAATTTCCGGGAGTGGCCCCGCTTATATTTTTTATTTTATTGAATCCTTGCAGCAAGCAGGGATAGAATTAGGGCTAACACCGGTTCAAGCTAGGCAGCTCAGTTTGCAGACTTTCTTGGGTGCTGGTAAGTTAGCTAGTTTAAGTGAGGAAGATGTGATTACGTTGCGCGCTCGAGTAACTTCAAAAGGTGGCACTACCGAACGGGCGATTCAAGCTATGGAAAAAAGTGATATTAAGCATAAGATCATAGCCGCCATTCGTGCTGCAAGTGATCGCTCCCATGAAATGAGCGATGAGTTCGGTAGAAGATAAGGTTTAAGAAACCAATTGGCAATTGTTTAACAAGTCATTGAGAAGCGCTGTCTTTTTCTTTCCAAAAGATCGATATAAAGCAAAAGCAGGCGATAAGAAATAGTTTGTTTATTATTACTCTTCCTTATCTGTAGTGTCGTAACGCAACACAGATAGCTTTTCAAAGGTTTTGTTAATTATTATCGTTTTCTAGGAAATATCTATGTCAAATCAGATTCTGATTTTTCTTCTTGATACCATTTTTGGATTGTTTTCTTTAGCATTATTGCTGCGTTTTTATTTTCAATTATTGCGTGTTCCTTACTACAATCCGGTATCTCAGTTTTTGATCGCTGTGACTGATTTTATTGTAAGACCCGCACGTCGTTTTATTCCCGGCTGGGCAGGGATTGATTTATCTACACTGATGCTTGCCTGGTTACTGGAATGTATCGTCGTGACCATCATGTATGTGATGCAAGGTTATGACTTTGAAGCTAACATTATTACTTCATCGGGGGTAATTGGATTACTGGGTATTGTTGAGATTATCAAAACAACCCTTTATATTGTATTGTTGATGGTCATCGTGCAAGCTGTTCTGTCCTGGGTTAATCCTCACAGTCCGCTGGCGCCGTTGTTGGACAGTTTTACGCGCCCATTCCTCAGTGTTTTTCGTAACCATATTCCGCCTATTGCTAATGTAGATTTGTCGCCATTATTTGTGCTGATTTTAATTCAAGTGCTTTTAATGTTGATTGCGGGGGTACATATGGAAATTGCTGCAATGCTGTCATAGAAATGCCGTAAATGAGTTGGTATCGATATGATGGAACAAACAATCTTGTTCTGACACTGCATATTCAGACTGGCGCGAAAATTACTGAAGCAGTAGGCTTACTCAGAGGTGCTCTTAAAATAAGACTTGCAGCTGCGCCTGTGGAAGGTAAAGCAAACTCGACATTGATTAAATTTCTTGCAGTGCAGTTCGATGTGCCGATCGGACAAGTAAGATTGAAGCAGGGTGGCAAATCACGCCATAAAGTAATCGTGATCCATCGATCTGTGCATGATCCAAGAGTATTGTTTAATATAGGATAGGGATTATTAATGAATAACTCATCTGATAAAATACGATGGATTTGATTTTATGGCGTCACGCGGAAGCTGAGGAAGGTTTTCCCGATGCGGCTCGTAAGTTGACCACGGAAGGATTAAATCAGGCGAAGTGTATGTCGGATTGGCTTAAGTCTAAATTGCCGAAAGATACTAAAGTGATAGTAAGTCCAACGCAGCGTACACAGCAAACAGCAATGGCGCTATGCTCCGATTTTATAACGGAAGCTGCAATTGGCCCAGGTGCAAATGTACACGATACTCTTGCTGTGGCTGGCTGGCCTAATTTCCAGGGAGCAGTTGTAATTGTCGGTCATCAACCAACATTGAGGAATGTGGCCAGTTATCTGATTCCAACTATTCCTGCAGAGTTGCGTGTGAAAAAAGGGTCTGTTTGGTGGATTCGATATCAGAAAAATAAGAGTGGATTTGAACCAGTTCTGCATACTGTGATCTACCCTGAGATGTTATGAATAAATTGAAGTTAATATCGTACTTATTGACACTGTATATGCCTAGGATAATTCTGTTCAATAAACCCTACGGTGTGATTTGCCAATTCACACCAACAGATGGACATCGATCGCTGCAGGATTTCATTCCTTTCTCGGATTTTTATCCGGCGGGTAGATTGGATGCCGATAGCGAAGGTCTAGTGTTATTAACCGATAATGGCAAACTGCAGAATAAAATTTGCAGTCCAAAGTTTAAACTTCCTAAAACTTACTGGGTTCAAGTCGAAGGTAAACCAGATGATGTCGCACTCAATGCAATACGCCGCGGTATAGTTCTCAATGACTTTAAGACAAAATCTGCGCAGGTAAGCGTGATCGATGAACCCGGTTTTCTCTGGGCCAGAAAGCCGCCCATTCGTTTTCGCAAGAATATTCCGACTACTTGGTTGTCTCTGATTCTCAAGGAAGGAAAGAATCGTCAGGTAAGGCGAATGACTGCGGCGGTATTTTTTCCTACATTGCGATTAATTCGTTATGCAATTGGGTTGTATACACTGAGGGGTATGGCGTCAGGAGAATGGCGTATGCTTGCTGATTCTGATATAAGATAAGATGAGCGTTGCCAAATCTTTCTCTGAAATTTTTATGAAAATGAATTTCTGCTAAGAATCAGAGTGTAATGTCTTATTTGATTAGATTTGCTTGTGAATAGCAAGCTGAAAGGATTGATATTTTCTTTCAGATAAGTGATAGTGTAATATTTAAGCTGAGTGGCGATATGTGCGGAATAAAAAATAGGATATACAGTGGTTTTTTGATGTCAATGAATCGATTGAATTAAATATTGATGTATAGAGTGTAGTTTTTTATTGAATAGGCCTATGTTATGTTGTATCGGGTCTTTAACAGGATGATAACCATATGATTTATGATTTTCTTAATTTAATTTCTGGTGTGGTGGATATGCCGTGGTGGGGGTATATTGTTATTACCTTGATTTTTACGCATATTACAATCGCTGCTATTACAATTTACTTACATCGTCATTCGGCGCACAGAGCTTTGGAGTTGCATGCCATACCGAGTCATTTTTTTCGTTTTTGGCTCTGGTTGACGAGTGGAATGGTTACGAAGGAATGGACAGCAATTCATCGCAAACATCATGCAAAGTGTGAAACCAAGGATGATCCGCATAGTCCGGTTATTTTCGGTATCGAAAAAGTATTAGCGGAAGGTTCGGAGCTCTATAGAGCAGAAGCTAAAAATGCAGAGACTCTGAAGAGATATGGCTATGGTACTCCTGATGATTGGATGGAGCGTAATGTGTATAGTCGACATAGCGCCAAAGGTGTTGCGCTTATGCTGATTATTAATGTGGTTTTATTTGGTCCGATTGGGATTACTATATGGGCCGTTCAAATGCTGTGGGCTCCAGTTTTTGCTGCAGGTGTCATAAATGGTGTTGGTCATTACTGGGGATATCGCAATTTTCAAGCAGAAGACGCCAGCAAAAATATTGTTCCCTGGGGCATTTTGATTGGTGGGGAAGAGTTACATAATAATCATCATGCATATGCGACATCTGCACGCTTATCTAATAAGTGGTATGAGTTCGATATCGGTTGGATGTATATTCGAATTTTGGAAATGTTGGGGCTTGCAAAAGTC
This sequence comes from Nitrosomonas ureae, assembly GCF_001455205.1. NCBI lineage: Bacteria > Pseudomonadati > Pseudomonadota > Betaproteobacteria > Nitrosomonadales > Nitrosomonadaceae > Nitrosomonas > Nitrosomonas ureae. The sequence continues at coordinate 2,899,489 of NZ_CP013341.1, read as the reverse complement.
AAAAAGATTGCCCCTAAATTACGTATTGATCAAGCGAAAACTCAATGTGACTCAGATACCTTGCAAGCTGTTATTTCTCATCGGTATGAAGTTCTTGCAAAGTATACGAAATCATTAAAAGCAATTTTTGCAAAGGAAATGATCCATTTGAAAGAAGCAGCCGCTCACTATGGAGTGGATAGCTCTACTTTAAAGCGCTGGGTTCTGGCCGATTCTAAAACCTTGCAAGATCATGAGCGCGAGAAACTGACCCAAGTGCTTAGTAATGCTAAAACTCTCGATAAAGTCTATACTATGAGGGAGGAGTTAGCTCAGATATGGCAACGATCTACTGCAACAACGGAAGAATTGGTTAAGCAATTGGAAGATTGGTGCCGACGTGCAGAGGAGAGTGGCATTGAAGTATTGAGAGTATTCTCTCAGCGATTACGGTGTTATGCTTAATGTCTTGAATAATAATAAAAAAAGCCCGCATATGCGGGCTTTTTTTATTATTATTTGAGCTTTGTTTCTTTATATAAGACGTGCTTACGTACAACAGGATCAAATTTCATAAATTCCATTTTCTCTGGCTTAGCCCGCTTATTTTTAGTAGTTGTATAAAAATGTCCCGTTCCAGCTGTGGATTCAAGTTTTACTTTCTCACGCATAACGATGATAACTCCTTGGTTAATCTTATTGGCAGATTTCTAAATGTTTTTTCCTTCTGATCGCATTTTAGCCAATACTGCATCAATACCATTCTTATCGATAGTACGCAGTGCTGCATTAGTTAATCGCAGCTTAATCCAGCGACTCTCACTCTCAACCCAGAATTTTCGGTGTTGCAGATTAGGTAAAAAACGTCTTTTAGTTTTATTGTTTGCGTGAGAAACATTGTGACCAGACATTGGCTTTTTGCCCGTTACTTCACATACTCGTGCCATATAGCGCACTCCAGAATTCTTGAAAAGTGGGATTATATCCTGATTTGGGGTATTTGCTCAAATTAAATCATGCTCGGCAAATGAAAGAGCAGTACCGTTACCTATAATAAAGTGATCTAACACTTTAACATCTACTAGAGACAATGCTTGCTTTAAAGATTGGGTTAATACTTTATCGGCATGACTAGGTTCGGCAATTCCCGAAGGATGATTATGCGCAAAGATAATCGCAGCTGCATTATGATATAAGGCGCGCTTGATAATTTCCCTGGGATAAACGCTTGCTTGTGTCAATGTTCCACTAAATAACTCTTCTGTAGCGATGGCATGATTCTTTGCGTCAAGGAAAATACCAATAAATACTTCGTGTTGTTTATTTGCCAAGCTCAGTCGTAGAAAATCTCGAACCAGTTTAGGTGAATTCATGGCATTACCGCACCTTAGCTCTTCATCTAAGGTGCGGCGAGCCATTTCTAATACCGCTTGCAATTGTGCATATTTAGCAATACCCATTCCGGGAAGTTGACAAAAATTTGACTGACTGGCTGCAAATACATTGGTTAAGCTACCAAAATGTAAAAGTAATTCTCTTGCAAGATCTACAGCACTTTTACCGCTAATGCCGGTACGTAAGAATATAGCCAATAGTTCTGTATCGGAAAGTGTTGAAGCACCTTTCTGTAACAGTTTTTCACGTGGTCGTTCAGATATCGGCCAATTTGTAATTGCCATAAGCTATGATGTGGTACACAGTGATGTAAAATAAGACTAGTGGTTGTTACTGGCGTTGATTAGTGAAGCTAGCGTGATTAATCATTATTAAGAGAATACGGCATTAGTGAGATCAAATTGAGCCGAAGGAATGTTTAAGTATGTATTTTAGGTAAGTTATCGTATTACAAAATTAAATTTATTCGAGATATCATTTGTAATGAAAATAGGAGCATCGACTGTATCAAAGAAGCGTTTGCTGTTGGGGGTAACCGGCGGTGTGGCCGCTTACAAAATAGCGGAATTGGCGCGCCTTTTAACTCAGCATGGAATTGATGTACAGACAATAATGACCGAAGCAGCATGTCGTTTTATGGGCCCGGCAACTTTCCAGTCATTGACTGGAAATTCTGTTTACACTGATTTGTGGAAAACCAATGCTGCGCATAATATGGCGCATATTGATCTATCCCGCAGCGCCGACATGATTTTAGTGGCTCCAGCCAGCGCAAATTTTATAGGTAAGCTTGCCAATGGATTGGCAGATGATCTGCTATCGGTATTATGCATAGCACGTGATTGTCCGCTCATGATAGCACCGGCAATGAATCGTCAAATGTGGGAGAGTCCTGCAACACGGCGTAATTTGTCATTGTTACGCCAGGATGAGGTGAAAATAATTGGTCCAGCCTGTGGCGAACAAGCTTGTGGTGAAATAGGGATGGGGCGCATGGCAGAAGTAAGTGTGCTGGTAGAAGCGGTGCAAATTGCTTTCCAAGCTGGTACATTATTACAGGGTAAAAATATTTTGGTGACAGCCGGACCGACTTATGAAGCGATTGATGCTGTCCGAGGAATTACCAACAATAGTTCCGGAAAAATGGGATATGCTGTTGCTAAAGCTGCATTAGAAATGGGCGCAAAAATTACTCTGATTTCCGGGCCAACATGTTTATCACCGCCTACAGTTGACAAGTTTATTTCAGTAGTAAGTGCGGAAGAAATGTTGCATGCGGTGCAAGCAGAAGTATCGCAAGCTGATATTTTTATCAGTGTCGCTGCTGTCGCTGATTACCGTGCCGCAAGCATCAAGGAACAAAAACTAAAAAAATTACCTGCCAATCTGTTGATTGAATTAACCCCTAATCCGGATATTCTGATGACAGTATCTACATTACCCAATCCGCCTTTTTGTGTTGGTTTTGCAGCGGAAACAGAAAATCTCGAGAAGAATGCAGCAGCGAAAAGAAATAAGAAAAAATTACCTTTGCTAGTTGCCAATCTGGCTCAGGATGCGATTGGTTCCGATGAGAATGAGCTAATTTTGCTGGATGACGAAGGCAAACATGTTCTTCCCAAAGCAGCAAAAATTGAACAAGCGCGGCATCTGATGATGCATATTCACTCACTGTATAGCAAACTTAAGAAAAATGATGAAAAGAATTGATATCAAAATTCTCGATGATCGTTTAAATGAACAATTTCCAGCATATGCGACGCCGGGTTCAGCCGGTTTGGATTTGCGTGCGTGTATTGAACACCCAATGACGATCAATCCAGGGGAAACTAGCCTCATTCCAGCCGGTATTGCAATACATTTAGCGGATACTGGATTGGCGGCGTTGATACTGCCACGCTCAGGATTAGGCCATAAGCATGGGATTGTATTAGGAAATTTAGTAGGTTTGATTGATTCAGACTTTCAAGGGCAAATTTTGGTTTCTTGCTGGAATCGTAGCCCAGCAGCTTTCTACCTTAATCCATTAGAGCGAATTGCTCAACTTGTTGTGGTTCCTGTGATTCAAGTAGCGTTTAACCGAGTAGAAAGTTTTGACTACAGCCACCGTGGTGAAGATGGGTTTGGCAGTACAGGGAAGCATTGATAAACTATTTTTGATCTTATCGAAACATACAATTATGTAGTTTTTTCTGAAAATTGGTTACATATGGCACAAAATAATATTTGTGATTGCACAGAATAGAAAAAGCTCGTTAACTGGTTAAGTGTAGTAGTCGCGACTCGATCTGACAATTACCCGATTTGACGATGTGCCTGTTAGATCAAGTTCAGTTATTCAATGCAGTGATTTTATCGTCCCATACCTCCTTTGCGTCAATTAAAGTTTGCATTGGCGTGCGCCCACAGTACATCTTGCCCTGATGAGTACGCGCGCTGTTGTAATACACTACCCATTCATCCAGATCATATTGTAACTCCTCAATGGACTGGCCTTGCGCCGGAATGCCACCTGGTAGAACTCCTTTCAGTGCCAGATAGAGCCGGTAATCGTGATTCTCCGGCTTGCCACAATATTCGGTACCGCGGTCAGTCAGGATGCGGATGCCCCCATGCCATGCTCGGCGAAGAACGGTAGCCACCCGGTCATTTAGCAAATCAGCCGCTGTGATCGGTGTCTTGGTGGTATACAGCTTGGTGGCAGCCAACTTGGAATAGGTGTCGACGAAAGTCTGCTGATAAATCCGCCCCACGCTCTTGATAGTACCGACGTAGAAGATATCCTGACTACCGAGATACCCGGGATGAGCGGTCTCGATTTCACCATGGGCAACATCATCTTCTTGTTTCTTCTTCAGCGCCTGCACCTGCGCCTCGGTCAGTACCACCCCAGTCTCGGCGATATGCTTTTCCAATGCGGATAGAGGCTTTTTGAACGACTCCAAATTCTGGCGCAGCCACACCGAACGGACACCGAATGGAGAAACGAAGATTCCGTGTTTGCACAGTTCGTGGGAAACCCGAACTTGACTAAAAGCAGGCTGCTCCAGGGCAAAAGCTGTAACAGCTGCCTCTCCGTCGCCTCTTCGACGCGGTTCTTGATGTTGGGGGCTTGCGTCGGTTAGCATCAACCAGGGCATCAACGCCACCTATTTCCACGGCAGCCTGCCTGCTAGGGATAGAAAGTACACGAGAAAAAACCATATCACCTTGCAAGTACGCGATACATTGCCAAGCTCGGCTGCCAGATTAAGCAAACCAATCTTGTATTTGATGACTTTCAATGACTTTCTGTTGAACACTACTCATGGGATTACTCCTTTGGGCTTTCGCGCTGGGTTGATAAAGTTTCGCATCTCTATACCGGGTAATCCCACCTTTTGGCAAGACTCTGCTGTCAAATCAAGTCTGAACTACTACAGGTTAAGAATCTTAATGAAAGCGCGGTAGCATTCCCCTGATTCCACGCATCATTTTTGCCATCCCCCCTTTATTCATCATTTTCATCATTTTCCTGGCTTGTTCAAATTGTGCTAGCAAGCGATTAACCTCTTGCACGGATACGCCTGCACCTGCGGCTATTCGGCGTTTTCTTGAGGCTTTCAGAATTTCCGGTTTCGCACGTTCTTGTTTGGTCATGGAATTAATAATGCCTTCTGTCCGGTTAATTATTTTATCGTCCACTTTTACGTTTTGCGCCGCCTGACTAAATTGAGCTGGTAATTTATCCATCAAGGCACTCATTCCACCCATATTGCGCATCTGCTGAAACTGTGCTTTGAAATCATCTAGGTCAAATGCTTTACCCGATTTCATTTTCTTTATCAATTTCTCAGCTTCTTGCTGATCGGCGCTACGCTGAGCCTCCTCGATCAAACCGAGCACGTCACCCATACCTAGAATGCGGGATGCCATTCGATCAGGATGAAAGGCTTCCAGGCCCGTCAATTTTTCTGCAATGCCGGCAAATTTGATCGGTTTTCCCGTAATATGTTTGACAGACAATGCAGCCCCGCCACGTGCATCACCGTCAAGCTTGGTGAGAATGACGCCGGTTAATGGCAATGCGTCAGAAAATGCTTTGGCAGTATTCACCGCATCCTGCCCCTGCATTGCATCAACAACAAACAAGGTTTCAATGGGCCGCAAAAGTGCTTCAAGTTCGCTGATTTCCTGCATCATGGCTTCATCAATACCTAACCGGCCCGCGGTATCAACAATCATAACTTCATGATGATGCCTGCGTGCATAATCCAATGCAGCGGCGCCAATTTCACCGGGTTTCTGTCCTTCTTCAACAGGAAAAAAATCAGCACCGACTTGATTGGCTAGAAGTTCCAGTTGATGAATTGCAGCTGGACGATAAATATCACAGGAAACCAGCAATACTTTCTTCTTTTTGTTTTCCATCAGCCACTTGGCCAGTTTCCCGCTGCTAGTAGTCTTGCCGGCACCTTGCAATCCTGCCATGAGAATAACTGCAGGCGGGACTGTGGCAAGATTAAGATCAGCCTTTTCTCCACCTATGATGGCAATTAATTCTTGATGAACCACTCCAACTAGAGCCTGTCCTGGAGTGAGGCTAGTCATCACTTCATGACCAATAGCTTTTTCTTTGACGCGTGCGATGAAATCTTTGACTACTGGTAAAGCCACATCCGCTTCCAGTAATGCTAAGCGAACTTCTCGCAAAGCATCCTGGATATTATTCTCAGACAGTCTTGTTTCACCGCGTAATGTCTTAATAACTCCGCTGAGTCGATGAGTCAGATTGTCAAACATATTTAAGCCTCATAAATCAATAATTAGAGAACAAAATAATAATCCATCTTAATAAATATCAGGATCAGGTCTTTGAATTTGCTAAAGTGCCATGTAGACTAAACAATTATTTCGGCATATCAAATTTGAACTATCAATGATCAGCATTTTAACTTATCTCGCGGCTTTTTTGCTTTATATACTGATTGGTTGGTTTTTTTTGGCGAAGTACATGGGGTCAAACTGCATCCAGAACGAACGATCATGTATTGGTGAAAGTTACATGGGGGCATTATGCGATGATTGTTCCGTTGCTACTGCATGCCCAAATACTTTATCAATCCATGTTTGTTGGTTCAGGACTTAGTTTTGGCTTGAGCAATGCAATCTCATCCATTGTTTGGTTGACGGCTTTCATTTATTGGTTCTCAGGATTTTTTAAACGCTTACAAGGATTGCAGACTTTAGTTGCGCCAGTAGCAGGAGCTGCGGCGATAGCGGTATTGCTGCCATTGTTTTTCCCATCTTTGCGTCCGCTTGAGAATACTGAATTGCCTGCCTTCAAAGCGCACTTGCTGGTTGCAATGATGGCTTATAGTTTGTTGACAATAGCGGCGTTACACGCATTGTTAATGACAGTAGTCGAACGCCAATTACACCATCCCGCATCACGTTCAGTATTTCCCAATTTGCCACCGTTGCTGGCAATGGAAAAATTGCTGTTTCATATTATCTGGGTTGGGTTTATCTTACTCACGTTGACACTTATGAGCGGTATCGTATTTTCGCAGGAAGTGTTTGGCCAATCGCTGACGTTTTCTCATAAAACCCTATTTGGCTTTATCTCCTGGGGAGTTTTTGCAGCATTATTGATAGGTAGACAGTTCTATGGGTGGCGAGGGCGTATTGCAATTCGCTGGACATTAATCGGATTCATTATATTATTACTAGCCTATATCGGCAGTAAATTTGTGCTGGAAATCATATTGAATCGCTACTAGGTTAGGGTTAGTTAAATTACTTCTATCTTTGGAAAAATCCGAGAAACTTAGCTTTGCAGTCTGATATGACATGAAATTTCAACCAAGGCCGGAATCTAAAACATCGACAGACATAGAATATTTATTGTTTTTAAAAGAGTTACTGTAAATATTACTGCATTGTATATTCTCTTGATCTCTGTATTCTTGGATTTGCTGTAATACGCTAAACTTTCAGAATACATCTAATCCAATTTGCCGTTGAATTGCTTTAGACGGCTTCTTTGAGCGGATGGGAAAAGTGATGAAACATCGAGCTATAACGAAGTAGGTATGAATAGCTGCGGAAGCCAAAGCAAAGAGTAATTCTTTACCTTTTGTGTCATGTCGTACACCACTGTGCTGGCAGTTGATATGGTCGAATTAATAACGGGTGTTTCAATCCACGCGCCCACGCGGGGCGCGACCCAAAGTGCGACCCCATTTCACTCATAGATGTATTGTTTCAATCCACGCGCCCACGCGGGGCGCGACGAATAACCTTCATCTCATCAAATTTTAGGTGTGTTTCAATCCACGCGCCCACGCGGGGCGCGACCATTGAGCTATAAAATGAGCGATACGAAGAGGTGTTTCAATCCACGCGCCCACGCGGGGCGCGACTCATACCCACCCCTTGAACCCAAGTTAACAGCAGTTTCAATCCACGCGCCCACGCGGGGCGCGACGAACCAGCAGGACTCAACCAAGGATCGCCAATGTTTCAATCCACGCGCCCACGCGGGGCGCGACTCGCGGTAAGTCAGCTGCGCGAAAGCCATGCAAAGTTAGTTTCAATCCACGCGCCCACGCGGGGCGCGACAGCGTATGCTTAATTGATTGAAATCATTGGCTAAAAAACCAATAAATTGCGAATCAATGAAAGCATTTGCGAAAAGTATTATAAATTATTTACTGCTGAAATAAAAAATAAGAAAAATCATTATCTTAATGGATGCAAAAATATTGATGCTTTTATGCTCGCTTAGGATTCGCATTACAGTAATATCAAGCCATTTAAATCTAATACTGTTTTAGCGCCAATATGTTCAACACGCCGTTCCCAGTTATTTCCCAGGTAGTAAAATCTTAAGCTATCGAATTCTTCATCAATAGCATCGATTAGTTCATTTTTTAGCTTTGTCCATTGTGCCATATCAACCTCTATTTCGAATACTGAATACTGTACTCGTTGGCCGTAGTTTAGGCATAATTTTGCAATCCTTCGTAAACGTTTTGGCCCGGTATCGGTTTTAAAGCTGACATCGTAAGTCACTAAAATCATCATCTGAGAACCTCTAAATTATTTCCACAGAAAAGGCACATAGCTGTCACAGTCGCCCCGCAAGAAACGCGCTAAAATTTGAGCTTGTAACCAAGGCAATAAGCCGATCGGAACCGTTTCTTCAAACCACGGATGAAATAAATTATCTTGCTTACGGTCTTGCCAAGCCGCCAACAATGTCTTTCGAGGTTCATCTTTTAGTGTCATCGATCCGTTGGGCCAAGTTTCAAAATCCTTAGACACCACCTGCCGCTTGTTAATTAGTGAGAGCACAAACCGATCAACCATAGGCCTAAATTCTTCTGCCATATCTAAAGCTAATGACGGTCTGCCGCTACGTAGTTGATGCAAAAATCCACTAGCCGGATCTAATCCGGTCGTTTCCAGGGCAGAACGACAATCATGGGTGAGCAAGGTGTAGAAAAACGACAGTAAAGCATTCACGGGATCAGTTGGCGGTCGGCGTCGGCGGGAGTCAAACTCGAAATCAGCTTGTCGTATTAAATGGTTAAACACGCCAAAATACACCTGCGCCGCCTCACCTTCCCGCCCCATCAGGGTATCGATAGTTTTACAATCGGTAAGTTGTGTTAAACAGCGGGTCAAGCGTTTCTCAGCGACTTGTAAATCAATAAGTATTTTTTCATCGTTAATTTTTTCACTGTGATCACGCAAATATCTTCTAATCACATAGCGCTGGTTATACAATTTCCCGGTTAGCATGGTTTGGGCAATAGCAACACTCTTTTCCACATTGTGCCCGGTAATGTGCTGTGTTCGGCGTAACAGCACATTACCGCTTGCGGGGCCTTCAACGCGAGCTAGATATTTTCCGAACATATTTAAAAAAGTAATGGTTATGCCATTTTCTGCACAATGTGCCATCAAGTAAGGCGAAATAGTTACTTGCCCAAAACACACTAAACCCTGTAATTTATGAATAGGTACACGTGCTTTGGTTTCCTTATCCACTTTTAAAACCAAATTTTCATTATCTTTATGCAACCAGGCGTTTTGTGTTTGAACATAAATAACGTTTCGTAATGGGCGCATGTTTAATCCTTTTTTAGCTGTGCTGCTAACCAGGCAGATGCCGATTTGCCAAAATCTTTGGGATGGCATTGATCGATTAGCGAGCAACCGTTACATTTTCTTGCTTGGTAGATTGCATGAGGAGTAATGTTGGTTTGTACGATGTCTCGGCAGGCTATGATGGTTTGTAGCGTTAAATTGCGTAGTTCAGCATCAAAAATTACCGGGTGCCGCCGACGTACTTCGCCATAAAACAATGCGCCTTCCGGTATTGCAACACCGTGCATTTCTTCCAAACAAAGTGCTTGTGCGCACAATTGCACCTCATCGGCGCGATGCGCTTTGGGTTTGCCACGTTTGTATTCGATGGGGAAGGGGATTTCTGTACCGTCTGCTTGTTGATGGTATTCCACCACATCGGCTACGCCTTCGATGCGTAGTTCTGCGTTAGCCAAGCGCAACGCTCGCGCGGTACGCACCGCACCGCGTTTTTGCTGATCAGCCTGATTTACGCGTTGATGCAATACCTGACCTTCTGCCGTAAATTGGTTTTCTATCCAGATATTTTCCAGTTCAATTAAAGCGAATTGACGCGAGCAATATAGATAATGCTGCAAGCGTGATAGGTAGATGGGTTCTAGTGCCACCTGCTTAATCATGCCGTAGTAGCTCGAACACAATACCTTCTATTTTAGGTATATTCATCATAAAGGTTCTGAATGAAATCAGCTTGGCCCAGTTGCTGCTGACTTGCGGGCACCACAGGATTTACGAATTTATTAGCATGCTTTTTGTTGAAGAAACTCATAGAAATCGAGCAGCGCCTGCTGGACGCTGGCGGGTAGCGTGGATAAATCAAGCGTCGGCATAATATCTCTCTCAAAATTTTTCGTCTATGGTGACATCTGTAAGATTGGCTTTGTCAACGCTGATTTTATAATCACTAAAACTCGACGCGGGCGTATCGGTGTCACCATGAATACGTTCAACTTTTACGCGGTCGAATAATACATGCGCCGGAACATTACCCAAAGCATCATTATGTTTAAAGACGACCAATTTACGCGCCGCCATTTCGCCACGAGCGGCAGAGCGGTCATGTTCAAACATTAAACTCAGGGCTTGCCAGAGTTTTTCCAGATCGGTTTCCGAAAAGCCGGTTTTTTCCGCCAGCTTAGCGGAAATAAAACCATGCACACGATACAAGCCATAAGGCACAATGTGCTTGCGCCCCATCGTTCGGTTTCCGCCCGACTGCTCCTCAGATTCCTTTTCAGTAGTTACCGCCATGCGGGTGATGGATATTTCCAACGGGATGATCGGGTCTATCGATTTGGCGAATGCCAGTTGGATCGGGCCGCGAACTTGGCCAGCCCGTTTAACAATTTTGCTCTTTTTTTCGCCATCTTCATCTTCTGAATCTGAGCTTGACCCTGTGCTCATAACCGCCCCAAACGTTCGGACATCATAAAAGTTTTCACACATCCAATCTTGGGCAATATCTTCATAATGTCTGTCAGGTTGAGGCGTTTTTTCCTCAGCTTTTTTCTTTTTGTCCTTTTTATCTTTTTGATACTGATCCCACAATTCAAGGTTTTTACGAACCGACTCGCTTTCCCTATAAGCCCGTTCAATTTGATGGTTTAAGATTGCTTTTTCTTGTATGAATAGCTGATAACCCGGTTCGTTTGAATGCGTAAGCTCAATGAAATTGCGTATTTTTCGCTTTAAGCAGACATCGGTAACCAAGCCCTTACTTGATTCGGGGTCTAATCGCGGCATGTTGCCCGCATCGGGATCACCATTGGGATTGCCGTTGCTTACGTCAAATAAATAAACAAATTCGTAGCGGTTTTGAATAGTCATTATGGTTGTCCTTAATTGTTTGTTGATTCATTAGATTCATCGGCGACGGCATCGGTCTTTTTGCTGCTTTCAAAATAGCTTTGCTTTTGGTGGTAATAACCAATAGCAAAGCGCCCTTGTTCTTCGACAGATAAATGCCGTGGAAAGCTGTTTTCTATACCGGCAATAATTTCAGCTAAATCCTTTTTCAGGTTGACCGCATAGCCAGGTTTGTCCTTGCGCAACTTCGTCAGGTGATTCTGACTGCCTGACAACAAGCGAGGAAATACCGAAAAAGGTACGGTCGAAGCCGTGCCGTAATATTTATCGGTTACCGTGCTATTCAAGTCGCGTCCTAATGCCGCTTCCTGAATTCGTTCTATGGCGGCAAAAAGCCTTCCCAAACGGTAGGCGATATGAGTGATGTTTAAATCTAAACTCATTGGTACTTCCTCCTGTATTAATCCTTTACGAAAATCACGTTGAATAATGGCTTTTATCATCGCTACCCGAATACCGCTAATATCGCCATCCGAGCGGATTCTTTGAATCAGTTGCGCCAACAACATACGCGGATAGGACTGCCCGGTAATAATGGCGCGCATTAATTCGCCTGCTAACTGGGGCGGCACGTGCTTATATTCTGGTTTCTTAATACTGCCGTCGGCATTTTTTCTATGAGCTACTGTTTGTATTAGTAAACGCCAAATAGAGGGCGGCTCACGCCAGGGTAGTGGATTTATGAGTAAATCATGATAATGCTCGCAAATGTTGTTTGCCAGATAACCAAATGTAGTGTCTAACCAATAACGTATTGAGAGCCTTGCAACATTGGGTGTTAAACCCAAAACAAAAAATCGGGTTTCAGGGTTAATGTTAGGGGCAAATTCATTTAATGGTCTTCCTTGGGCTATCTTGATTAGTAATGGTGCAATTTGTGTCGTTTCTTGACCGTCATCAACAGATGGTGGAATCAGCAAATTTGCAAACACTAATTCTTCTTCATGCGCAATATCTCCATCACTGGCTACCGCCCAAAAAACGGTGCTGCTGTCTCCAACAGATAAGCAATTACCTTGGCTATGATCCTTATCGATTTTTCGACGTAATAAATAATTCAATGCAGTTGTGTAAGCAAAAGTAGCCCATTCTGAAACAGGTGCATTTCCACCTTTCTCTTTACCAAACGATGTAAATGATTCCTTGTTGAAAGAAACTATAGAACAACCACCAGATTGACCACCGTAGTCTGTTAAATAACCACCTTTAATCGATGGATGCAAACGCGCAATTGGAAGACTCTCCCCTGTTAGCAAACATTGTCCGTTAACGGCAATCTCTTCAGGAGCTACCATTCTTGCCCATAGATTTTTTGCAGCAGTTCCTTGATGTAAAAACTGAGTTTCGCCATCCAGTTTAAAAACCAAATTGGTATCGATCATCTCAGTTGAGCATGGTGGTTGGTTAAAATGTTCAGGGTGCCAATTTTGCAAAAAAACTTTTAAGGCTTTTAGCCCGGCATCGTCGACATCCCCCAGTGCAGCAAGATGCAGTTGCTTGAAAGCATCGAAATTTTTTTCTGCAACAATCCAGGGATTCTGTTGAGCTGTGGCCTTATCTTTATTACCTTCAACCCCTAGAACATAAGCTGTTTTATCCCATAAAAAATTCGATTTGATGCCAAAAGTTCTTTTTTCAGGGCGAGGGACACTGACCAGTTTGGGCTGCGGCTTTTTCCCACTGGTATCCATATGATTTTGTACATCAAGCAATTGACCGTCACGCGACAACACCAATACGTAACTGATTTTTTCATCGCTAAACCCGTAAGACGGCACACGCGCCAAACCGGTAATAGCATCAGGCATATCCGCCAGCCGTTGGTAATATTGCGCTAGGGAACTCAATATCATGCTTTTACCTCATCGCTATAAAAGTCTGGTACGGTGATTACGCCGCTTTTAAGTTCGGCTTTGAAAAAACGCGGCATCATTTCGTTGGCGAAATCAATATCGTGCAGCATCCAACCCAAATCACGGTTAAGTTGTTCCGGCGTCAACTCCGACTCCGGCAAAGATTCTTCCGGTTCTATCAACGAAAAATAAGCCGGGAACTCGCGAACGCCCATGCAAGGCTGTTGGAAACATTGGCCTTTCCGCGCACGGCGATTGAATATATCCAGATGCTTGCCTTTGTTATCTTCTTCGCTAGCTAAGTCAGTCAATTCAAAATGAGCTTCGATAATGTAAGCGACATTGCGCAATACCGTTGAAGCGCGTTGCTGGCGTTCTTTGGAATCGTCCGCGACAAGATATAAATCCTGGGTGCTTTGATTCCGCATGGCGGTTTTGATTTTATTCGCAGAAATTTTACTGCCGACTTCGTTGCGCCGGATCGACTCAAAACGCACCGGTCTCAAAACGTGAATTTTGTCGATAACCCAGCGAATCGCCGGTTTCCAGTGAATTGCGTCAAGAATACCTCGTGCCGCCGAGGGCGTGATGACATCGTAAGATACACGCTCCACCTTCATTTCAGGCCGGGTAAAACACGCGTAATCGCCCCAGATATGCAATTTTATGCCGTAAGCCATGATGATTAACCTTACTCCGATTTAAATTATTGTTTTCTCAGCTTCCATGAAAACTGGGTTGTCCCAACTAAGACCGGCCCCTTCATCGTAAAGATCGAGATCTGTTAAACGCCAAAACTGATCGCCGAACTTCTCAGGTTTTATGGGTTTGATAGCGCCAGCTTTTAACAGCTCTTTAAAACCATGTTCTGGCATTTGCACCAAATAAACCTGCAACTGGCGGGCGATGCTGCTTGCATTTTCAGCAAACTCCAAATCCCGCAACAGTCTTTCCGCTTTGTCGTCAAATTCAATGATTACTGGCTTGAGCATGGTTTCTATCATGCGGAAGTCGCGGGCGATATTCTGAAAAGGAAAACTCAATTGCCGACAGTGATTGTTATGCGTCTCCAGAATTTTCTTCTTGTCCAACTCATCGCCTTTAGACCAGTACACAGCATTAAAATAGCTTGTTAAAGCACCGGGTGATAGCAAGCTCCTGTTATGGTTACGCATTACTTCTCGCATATTGCCGGCCAGTTGCTCCAGTTCTGGTGGCGCACGCCAATCAGGGCTTTGAAATATCAAGACTTTACTGTCTTTACGCTCGCGCTTGCCTTCACGGTTACAACGTCCTGCGGCTTGGGCAATGGAGTCCAACCCGGCCTCGGCGCGAAGTACACACGGAAAATCAACATCAACGCCCGCCTCAATCAGAGAAGTTGAAACCAAACGACAGGGTTTTCCCTGTAACAAGTCTTCCCGCACTTTTTCCAAAATTTGTGAGCGATGTTTGGCGCACATCAGGGTCGTAAGATGAGCGCCCCCTCCAGCTCCAATTTTTTCATGCTGTCATACAAACTACGGGCATGGCGGCGATTGTTGACGATGATGAGTACCTGTTCTTTTTCCTGTAAATGGGTCAGCAGTTGCTCGTCAGTTTGCTCTCCGATGTTTTTTACCGTTACTCGTTCAAGTTCGGTAAATAAAGCGAGCGGATCAGGTGAAATTTCATGGACATCTTCAAAACCATTGATGAAACCCTCTGCTTTTTTTAACGCAGGTTGCGTCGCGGTACATAAAACAATGCTGCATTGGTAATTCAATGCCAGTTCATCGATCGCCGCCATGATTGGCCGCAGCAATTTAAGTGGCAAGGTTTGGGCTTCATCGAGAATAATCACGCTACCGGCAATATTGTGCAGCTTGCGGCATTGCGAGGGCCGGTCGCCAAACAGGGATTCAAAGAATTGCACGGCGGTAGTAACAATAACAGGCGCATTCCAACTTTCCATTGCTAGTTTCAAGGTGTCTCGGGCATCGTTATTTGGCAGTTTGGTATCGTCAAAAGCGCTGTGATGCTCTACGACCGCATCGGCCAAGTCGTCAAACGCTTCGCGGAAGACTTTGGCGTTTTGCTCAATAATGCTGGTAAACGGAATGACGTAAATTATCCGCCGCAATTGATGGGCAATGGCATGGTCCAATGCAAAGGCCATCGATGTATAAGTTTTTCCGCCTCCGGTTGGTACGGTGAGAGAAAACAGACCAAGACGTAATTCCGCTTGTTTGCGGCTGTGGTCAAGTATGCGTTGCCGGAGTTGATTAATGCTTTTCGGCGGCTGGGTTGCCAAGTTCTGCTGAATTTTTTCTAATTTTGTATTGAACCGCTCGCGCAAAGCCGACAGTGGCGGATAGTTTGATTCAGCATTTCCTTTTCCTTCTAGTCTACGGTAATAGTTGTTGGTGTCCTTTCTGTCAGCATCAACCAAGCATGAAAAAATCATGCGCGTAAAAAAAACCAATTGAAAACCGGGCCAAATTTTATGGTATGTTAATTCCGGCATTGTTAATTGCTCCGGCAGTTTTATTTCCTGCTGCCATATCGGATCAAGATGGGGAATGTCTTTGCCGGGCTCAAGCTTTAAACGAACATCCAGATTTGAACGTTGTTCTCCCTCATCAATCCCATTTGCCAAACCGGCATGATGTCCTGCGATGCAATAAGCAAGCAATTTACCCATTAACTGCCAACGTGCTGCTGCTACCTGTGCACCAGCAGTGGCGTGATCCACTCTGATTTTCCCTCCTTGCAATCGCCGCTGAAACTCAGGGCAATATTTGCCAAGATCATGAAGTAAACCAGCATATTTAGCTAATTCTTTAGCTCCAAACCAATGAGCGTTCTGCTCAGCCATTTCGCTTACTTTGCTTAAATGAGCAAGTAAGGTTTGGCCATCTGATAAATCTTCAAGTTTACCTGAGTGGGCATAATAAACAGTTTGATTCGATTGCTGTGTTGACATTATATGTATTGGTTTAATCCACTAACAGATTGAATGTAGTTTTGAAAAAAGGTACTGTATTTACCAAAATCGTGTAACAGTCCTATCGATTCGTCTGCTTTGGCAACAATAATTTTACGATGTCGACATAGGTTTTGTGGTTTTGATTGCCAGGTCAGCTTTGATTGTGTGTCGGGCCATTACAGTAACTCCCAAGTGAAAAGAAGTGCTTCACAAAAGCAAAACAGTAACAAGATGAGTTACTGCATATTTGACTGGATTGTAAAGGATATTACTGAAATCTATCGCACATAAAAAACACGTAAATCGTTTGCTTATTCGTGTTTAGTGAGCTTGTCGGACTATATGAGTTTGGT
Source organism: Nitrosomonas ureae (assembly GCF_001455205.1). Lineage (NCBI taxonomy): Bacteria > Pseudomonadati > Pseudomonadota > Betaproteobacteria > Nitrosomonadales > Nitrosomonadaceae > Nitrosomonas > Nitrosomonas ureae. The sequence goes on along the minus strand of NZ_CP013341.1, from coordinate 2,882,939 downwards.
AGGCTTGTGTTACTGTATAAAACCATCTGTGGTGCAGAAAATCGGAAGTTCTTCGAACTAACTTTTTAATATTTTAGAAGAATGGGAGTCCGTTTTACGAGGGTTTAGTGGAGATACCTTTATGGATATGCCTAAGCTCTGAATCTTTCAAAAATTTATTTCATTTATTGCATTCTTTTGATATATTCATATTTGTTATATATGAATATATTGGGAGTTTTAATCAAAAATGGCAACGACAAGTTTGAGTTTAGGCGAGCATTGGGAAATATTTATTAAAAATGAGATCGCAAGCGGACGGTATGGCTCGGCGAGTGAAGTCGTTCGCGAGGCATTACGTGGAATGGAAGAGCGCAAAAGCAAGCTGGAAGCTCTTCGCATATATTTAAAAGAAGGTGTGGAACAAGCTGAGCGTGGTGAATTCGTAAAAGATTATTCTATTGATAAGATTATTGAGGAGTTGGATGCAAAGGAATGACATTCACCATCAAAATTACTCCACGTGCACAACAAGACCTCAAAAATATTGGGCGTTATACGTTACAAAAATGGGGTAAAAAGAAACGAGATAGCTATTTGCGCGATCTTGACCGATGTTTCAGGTGGCTAGCTGGAAATCCTAAAATAGGTAAACACAGGATTGATATCGAAGAAGGCTACTACTGTTATTTGCAAGGATCACATTTGATATTCTACACAATTGGTGAGAGCTGTATTCACATCATCGGCATACCGCACCAAGCTATGGGTGTATTAAACTACTTTGATCCAGATTAGCTTTTCATATAAAAATAGCCTGCGAGAACCGAACCAATAATTTCATTATTTTTCAACTTGCGATTCCCCGTGGTCTTGCCACGGGGATCTAATTAGGCTTTAGAATGATGGGATGCGAGATGTCGTAGAGAAGGCGAGCCACTGTGGGTGGCAGATACATTATCACATTGTATTTCCTGTGAAATACAGACGGGGACTGTTAGATGACGCAGTTGTAAAAATCATTATGATGACTGCGAAAGCGATAGAAGATCGATACGACATTGAGTTTGAGCAGATAGGTTGCGACGAAGACCACGTACATATACTTTGTACGGCACATCCGAAAATTGCACCGGGTCAGATTGTTAGGGTGTTCAAAAGCATAACAGCGCGGGAATTGTTTAAGTGGAAGCCGGATTTGAAACGAGATCTGTGGGGTGGTGAGTTTTGGACGGATGGCTATTATGTTGCAACTGTAGGGGAAAGAGCGGATTGGGGTGTGGTTGAGCGGTATGTAAAGAATCAAGGCAAACCAAAAGAAGAACTGCGTCAACTTGAGCTTTTCTAATACCCCGTGGTCTTGCCACGGGGTCGTTTATTATGTTGCCTAAAACGGTTCTTCTTTCCCAAAAATATTAAGAAAATAATCGAATTGGAACAATAGCTTAATGGATGGTGCCCGGGGCCGGAATCGAACCGGCACGGGCGTTTTAGGCCCGAGGGATTTTAAGTCCCTTGTGTCTACCAATTTCACCACCCGGGCGATAGAATTTTTAGATCGATTTTTTGTGGAGGCGGGGGTCGGAATCGAACCGGCGTAGACGGCTTTGCAGGCCGCTGCATGACCACTCTGCCACCCCGCCATTATTACATGATTTTCAGCATGATGTGAGTCTTACGGGAAAAACCTGCATCACAGGTTATTCGATTTCCGGCAATAAAAACACCTTACATGTACCATTCTCATTAGATAATGGAGCGGGAAACGAGGCTCGAACTCGCGACCCCAACCTTGGCAAGGTTGTGCTCTACCACTGAGCTATTCCCGCATTTTGAAGCTACTGTATGATTTGAATCACTTCAGAAACAAAGGGTGGATTATAGAGATGCTGCGCGTTTTGTCAAGAAAATGCAGGCGATCGGAATGGACAATCAATTGTTTATTATTTGTCAATAATACCAAGCCTGGTGCCTGTGTAGAATTGATAGACCGGTATTTGTTCATTAAGATGCTGTTTTTCGTGATTAGAGGCACCGGAATTTTTACCGGGCAATACAAGAAGTTCAGTAGGCATGATACTGTGGCAGACTCCAGGAGCTTACTTTCCGCTAAGAAATCATAATCGCAAGAATTTATTTTTTGCTGGATGTGGATTCCGAAACAGAAATAATGTTTATTGATGAAGCATTTATTATTTATTATTTATTATTTATTGTTTTTTGAATAAACAATCTCCACGTTCTCAGTTTTAAAATGCGTATTTAATGACTGCAGCAGATCATCATGCAAATGTACCCGCCAGTCATTTCCCAAGTCCAGTTCACCGCTGGCTATGTCATTGCGATAGATGACAGTAATCGGGCAAAAATCTGCAATAGATTTTTGCGTTTGAGTGCAAAACGGTATTAACAATTTTTTAAGGCCGGATATTTGGTCGAGGGTGAGGAGACTGCAGTAAATCTTGATTTGTTTTGCGAAACGCGAGCGGATCCCGGCGAGATTATACAGCCGCTCGGCGGTAATTCTCAATCCATCTTCTTCGTCTCCGTTGTATCCGCGCATGCCTATTTTCGCTTCTGCGATTAAAAGTTGATCCTCTTTTAGCCAAGTACGATTCGCATCAAAGAGTTCGCTAAAAATAACCAATTCTATTCGTGCTTTTCCATCGTCCAGACTGATGACTCCCATTTTTCCGCGGCGCGTCATTTGTATGCGAATCGAGTGAATGATGCCAGCGAGCAGTTGCGGCTCACGTTGCGGGTTTAGCCGGTCAAGTCGGGTACCAATAAAGTGTCTCAGTTCTGAAGCATAGGTGTTAAAAGGATGACCGCTGAAATAATAGCCTAGGCCGATTTTCTCCTGATGCAGTTTTTCTCGATCGTGCCATGATTCCGCCTTAATCAATTGTGGTTGCATCTGTGAATCGTTGCTTGTTTCACCAAATAAATTAATTTGATTGGAAGATCGGCTTGCCTGTTCGGCGGATTCTATGGCTAAACCGACTGAAGCCATTAAGCTGGCGCGGTTGGGATTGATGATATCAAACGCACCCACACGGATTAGCGATTCCATCACACGGCGATTGGCGATCCGTCGGTCGACACGACTGCAGAAATCAAATAAATCGGTGAATGGCCCAGTTTGCCTGCGTACTGCGATGATGGAATTGACTGCGGATTCTCCGGTACCTTTAACTGCGCCAAGACCGAAGCGGATGTTTTTGCTATCCACCGGAATGAAACGGTAGTCGGAAAGGTTAATATCGGGTGGCAGAATTATTATTCCATTGGCAATGCTGTCTTCAACGAAAATATGTACTTTATCCGTGTCATCCATATCGGCGGACAAACAAGCGGCCATGAATTCTGCCGGATAATGCGCTTTCAGGTAAGCAGTTTGGAACGCAATGAGCGCATAAGCAGCGGCATGCGATTTATTGAAGCCATAGCCGGCAAATTTTTCCATTAAACCGAACAATTCAGTAGCTTTATCCTCACTCAAACCGTTATTGATTGCACCGGAGACAAAAATGTCACGCTGTTGCGCCATTTCCTCGACCTTCTTCTTGCCCATCGCGCGGCGCAGTAAATCGGCGCTGCCAAGACTGTAGCCGCCAATGACTTGCGCGATCTGCATGACTTGCTCCTGATAAATCATGATGCCATAAGTCGACCCCAGAATCGGCTCCAGGCGCGGATCGAGGTATTCAATCTGTTTTCTACCATGTTTGCGATCGATAAATTCAGGAATCAGATCCATCGGGCCAGGGCGGTATAATGCAACCAGCGCGATAATATCTTCAAAGCGATCCGGTTTTGCCTTCTGTAGCAGATCGATCATGCCACGCGACTCGAATTGAAAGATGCCTACCGCATTACCTTTACGCATTAATGCATAAGTTGCATCATCATCCAATGGTAAGGTTTCCAGTGAAAAAGGCCGGGATTCGTGAGAGTCGATATTTGGATGTAATTGGCGGATATACCCGACCGCACGATCCAGGATTGTCAATGTGCGTAATCCAAGAAAATCAAATTTCACCAGACCGATTTTTTCAACATCATCCTTATCCAGCTGGCTGACGATGGAATCACCGGATTCGGTGCAGTAGATCGGGCAAAAATCGGTGATTTCGCTTGAGGCGATAAGCACCCCTCCGGCATGCATACCGACATTGCGTGTGATGCCTTCGAGGCTTTCCGCTAATTCCAGGAGGTTGCGGACATCTTCCTCCTCCTCGGCACGTTGGTTGAGCTGTGGTTCGAGTTGGCGTGCTTTTTTTAAAGTCATACCGATCTCGAACGGTATCAGCTTAGCGAGCTGATCGACAAAGTTGTACGGTAAATCCATAACCCGGCCGATATCACGGATTACGGCTTTGGCAGCCATCGTACCAAATGTGGCGATTTGAGAGACTTTCCCCATTCCGTAACGCTGCTTGACATATTCGATAACCAGCTCGCGCCGGTCCTGGCAAAAGTCAATGTCAAAATCGGGCATCGAGATACGTTCGGGATTCAGAAAACGCTCAAATAACAAGTCATACCGTAACGGATCAAGATCAGTAATTCCAAGTGAATAAGCTACCAATGAGCCTGCTCCGGAACCGCGCCCGGGTCCTACCGGAACATTGTTATGCTTGGCCCAGTTGATAAAATCAGCGACGATCAGAAAATAACCGGCAAACCCCATCTGGATAATGGTATTGACCTCAAATTCGAGGCGGGATTGATACTGGACGATTCTGGCATTACGCACTTCTGTATCGGGAAACAAGTTTGTCATGCGTTTTATCAAGCCAATTTCAGCCTGGCTTCGCAGGTACTGATCCAAGCCCTCGTTATTAGGCGTAGGAAATAGCGGAAGCCGATTCACACCCAATTCCAATACCAGATTACAGCGCTTGGCAATTTCAATTGTATTCGTCAACGCCGCAGGAATATCGGCGAACAGCTGTGTCATTTCAGCTTGGGTTTTGAAATATTGTTGTTCCGTAAAACTTTTTTGGCGACGTTTGTCTTCCAGAATGTACCCTTCAGCAATACAAACACGCGCTTCATGCGCCTGATAATCTTCCGCATTGAGAAATTGCACCGCTTGCGTCGCTACGATGGGCAAACTGAATTTCCTGGCCAGCGCGAGCGAATGCTGAACCAGCATTGTTTCATTGGCATGGCCATCACGCTGGATCTCAAGATAAAAACGATCGGGAAACAGATTTGCCCATTTTTGTATCTGAATTTCAGCTTGTAATATATTATTTTGTAACAGCGATAATCCAATGTCACCTACACGAGCGCCTGATAAAGCAATGAGCCCTTCCGTGCCCCAATCATCGGGTTGCAGCCACGATTCTTTGATCTCCGCTCTATTTTGAAATTGGTTTTCGCGGTAGGCACGCGACAGCAGGCGAGACAATAACAAATAACCTGCATGTGTCTGACATAGCACTAGTAATCGAATCGGCTTGCTTCGATCAGATTCATTTGCGATCCAGATATCACATCCGAGGATTGGTTTAATCCCGTTTTTGTATGTAGTTTGGTAAAATTTTACCAAACCGAAAAGATTGGCAAGGTCAGTCAATGCCAGGCCCGGCATTTGGTCGGCTACGGCTTTTTTAACGACATCATGAATACGTATGGTGCTATCCAGAATGGAATATTCGCTGTGCATCCGTAAATGAATAAAAGCTGGTTTGGTGGGCATGATGTTACAATTAATCTGTGATAACTTTGTCATTAATACAGTTTTGAGCGCTATTTTACATTATGTTGAAATCACCCGAACTTTTACTTCCTGCTGGCTCGTTGGACAAGATGCGCATTGCTTATGCGTTTGGTGCCGATGCCGTGTATGCAGGACAACCGCGTTATTCATTGCGCGCGCGTAACAATGATTTTGCTTTGGAACAGATTAAAACAGGTATTGCGGAAGCGCATGCTTTAGGAAAGAAGTTTTTGGTGGCCAGCAATGCGATGCCGCATAACGCTAAAATTAAAACTTACCTGGATGATATGGCGCCTATTATTGCGATGAAACCGGATGCGCTGATTATGGCCGACCCGGGGTTGATCATGATGGTACGCGAAAAATGGCCGGATGTACCGATTCATCTGTCGGTACAAGCCAATACGGTCAATTATATGGGGGTTAAGTTTTGGCAGAAAATAGGACTAACACGAGTAATTTTGTCGCGTGAATTATCATTGGATGAAGTGGCGCAAATTCGTGATTATTGTCCCGATATGGAACTTGAGGTTTTTGTTCATGGTGCACTCTGTATTGCGTATTCCGGACGTTGCCTGCTGTCAGGTTATTTTAATCACCGTGATCCGAATCAAGGTACCTGCACGAATTCTTGCCGTTGGGACTATAAAGTGAAATCCGCTGAGGAAAATTCAAGTGGGGATATTCAGGAAGTCGGGAAAATTGATTTTGATTTTGGCCAAGCGATGCAGCAATCCGAGCAATCAAGCATGACCAGCGGATGCGGTTCGATTACGCGGCATCCTGCTGCCGATCAAGTTTATCTGATCGAGGAAAAGGAACGGCCTGGTCAATTAATGCCGATTATGGAAGATGAGCATGGTACGTATATCATGAATTCCAAGGACTTACGTGCAGTCGAGCATGTCGAGCGCTTGGTTAAAATTGGAGTTGATTCATTGAAGATAGAAGGGCGTACCAAGTCCTTATATTATGTAGCACGCACGGCTCAAGTTTATCGCAAGGCAATTGATGATGCTGTGGCCAGAAAACCGTTTGATTTAACTTTGTTAGGTGAGCTGGAAGGATTGGCTAACCGCGGCTATACCAGCGGTTTTTATCAGCGGCATAACACGCATGAAACGCAAAACTATTTGCGCGGACATTCTGAGTCCAATCGCAGTCAGTATGTTGGCGATATCACTGGATTTGATACAGCGAGCGGTATGGCCGAAATACTGGTGAAAAACCGCTTTCAGGTGGGTGATCGCCTTGAGATTATTCACCCCGCAGGTAATCAGGTAGTGGAGTTGTCGCACATGCTGGATTCAGCCGGGCGTCCGGTACAAATTGCGCCTGGCAGCGGCCATCGGGTCAGAATACCGCTAGCCGGAAATGTAGAGAACGCTTTTGTCACTCGTTTCTTCTGAAAAACGGTGCTGGCACTGATAATGAAAAAAACTAAGTATTTTTTTAGGCAGCCAATCCAATTTTCCTGGGAACGGGCCTTGCATGAATCCGGCGTGGCCGCCTTCTTCGGGAAATTCCAATGTGACCGCTGAAGATACTTCATTTTGACCCGGTAATACTGATGCTGGCATGAAAGGATCATTCCGAGCGTTAATTACTATCGTAGGTACTTTGATATGGGGCAACCATTGTTTGCTGCTGGAATGCAGCCAATAATCGTCAGTATCACGAAAACCATGTAGCGGCGCTGTTACCAGATTATCAAAGTCATAAATCGAAGCACATTTCTTGAGTGCCGTGGCGTCAAATAAATCGGGAAATTGTTCTAATTTATCAAGCGCCTTGTTTTTTAGGGTGGTGAGAAAATGGCGCGTATAAATTTGATTAAACCCTTTATCCAGAGCTGAGCCTGCAGCTGCCAGATCCAGCGGTACAGAAACGGTTGCAGCTCCTGTCACGAGCTCGCATGCACGTTCACCTTGCTCACCCAGCCATTTCAGTAGTGCATTGCCACCCAGCGAAACACCCATCACATAAACCGGTCGTACACTGTTTATTACTTGTTTTTGATTGGTAATGCGTCGCAGCATCCAATCAATCTCAGTAGAATCGCCGGCATGATAGGCACGGGATAACCGGTTCGGCACACCGGAACAACCACGAAAATGAATGACGGCACTGCGCCATCCGTGGCTCTTTAACCTATTGATCATGCTTAATATATAATGACTTGAAGATCCCCCTTCCAAACCATGGAAAAATATTACCAAAGGTGAATCCACAGACCCTTCGGTCCAGTCGACATCAACAAAATCCCCATCTTCGAGCTCCCAGCGTTCACGCCGATACGTAAACAGCGGCACTGGCTTGTTAAAATAAGGATAAAGCGTTTGTATATTTCCACCGGGCAGCCAAGGCGGTGCTTTATAGCGATTTGTGTACAAAGGAATGGTTGTTCTAAACATTTTTATTATTATTTGTTGTGTTGCGATATTCAGGACATTTTATTATTGTAATCGATAAAACTATTGGCATTGTCGTCATGGTGTTGATTATGCGCAGAAGTACTTATTAGTAGGTTGCTATGCAAGGATAGTTACCTCAAAATATGGGAGCGTTATCCGACGGGGTCATTAGAGAAGAGTACTACCGATAAGGATGATACCCATCCGAGCATATCCGTATGCCAACCTATAGTGCTTACTAAGCGTGTTATGTTCATTAGAAGCATAGCGTGGAGATGTATAAGCACAAGGAGAAGATGAAACATCAAAAGCTGAGCAAATGTGTGAGGCACTCCAACAATCCATCCGAATCCGAGCGATGGCAAAAATAAAAAATGCTGATTAAGAATGTAGTGAGTGACACTAGGAGTAAAGCAACGGAAATTTGTAAATTCTTTTGCTCATATTTTGCTTTTATCGCATTTGCAATTTCATCATAGGATTTGTCGGATATATCTATTTTGGCTCTTGGAATGACAGGGATTTCATACATTATTGGATTAATTTTCTGCTCTGCTTTCTTTATGTTTGGTGAAGGCGGTTGTTCGGTACTGCTGGTAGTCTTAGGTACGACTGCTTCTTGGACTGATTGGTCAGCTATGTCTTGCGATTCCTGCTTCTTTCTTTCTTCGTTGTTGAGCATAATGATGTAATGAAATACATCGGTGATCAATCCCATCCGCTGTGTAGCCTCATAAACATCTTTTGCATCGATTACAGATTTATTGCGTTCGTATGCAACATTGAATGATCTGTCGCACAATGAATTAATGGTGCGCGGTGTTCCACCGGCACTGAATGCGATAGAGATGGCTTCCCATCCAGTGGCGGAAATTAAATTCGGATTGCCTCCTGCGACCTGGATACGATGTGTAATATATTTTAGTACGCCATCGGTTGTCATTTTTCCTAACGACTCAAGTGCGGCAATTCGTTGCTTGAATGGAATCATTTCTGGTTTGTTGATTTTTTCCATCAGTTCATCCTGACCAAGAAGCAATAACTGAATAAGTTTGATGGATCCTTCTTCGAGATTATTTAATAGACGAATGCCATTAAGAACATCTTCCGACATCAAATGGGATTCATCGATGATAACCAGACATTTTTTTCCTTCTGTATTGATTGTCATCAAAGCATTCCGAATGTCCCTCATGACAAAGGTTTTCTCAGATGATGTGGGTTGAAGGCCAAGTTCTTGAGCAAGAAATAAATAAAGATCAGTGCTGTTTGCAGGCGGCTCAGCCATCCAAATCAATTGAATGCTTTCCGGGAAGTCGGCTTTTATCATTTGACTCAATGTGGTTTTGCCAGAGCCAATAGGTCCCGTTACAACGATTAATCCACGACCGCTTTGTAAAGAGCCGGATATTTGCTTACGAATGCGTGCATGATCTCCATGATCATAGAAAAACAATGGATCCGGCACATTTTCGAATGGAAGTAATTTAAGGTTAAAGTGCTGGGCATACATATGCATTAGTTTGCTCCCTCTGGAGGCATAAGTTTTACTTCGACTCTACGGTTTTTTGCTCTACCTTCATCGGTAGCATTTGAAACTATTGGCCGTTTGTCGCCATAGCCAATAATAGATATTCGCGTAGCGGGTACTCCATGCAAAATCAGTATATTTGCGATGGCCCGAGCCCGACGCCTGGATAAATCCATATTGTCACTGCTAATCTTTCCGGTCGGTATATTGTCGGTATGACCTTCAATGAGAATACGACTGTTTGGAGATGCTGATATTTCTTTAATTAAATTATCGATTATCGAATGAGAAACATCATGGATAATATCTTGCCCGGATCGGAATGTTTTACCGTCAAATATGGTTAGGATTCGAGGTTTATCGATTACGTCAGGGGTAAGCACGGTATCCATTATTTCTTCTTCTGCCGCTGCAGGTGAGGTTTCATCCTGAGAAATTGTTTTTTCTACCTTTTCAGCAAGAATAGTATGCTCATCATCCTGAATCTCAGGTGAGTGAATTAAATCATTTATACTGCGTTCTGAAGTAGATGGGGATATCAATGAAGATGTAGGTGCAGAAGTGGATTCAGATATAGAAGGTGCTTGCGGCCAGTTACCTTGATAAATTGTGTCTTGGACTGGGGTCTCCAGTGCTTTAAACATCACCACAGCCGACAGGCTAAAAAATACAACAGATAGTCCAATAATAAAAAAACGTACCATGATAATGCGCTCGATTTAGTATGTTGATTAAGCAATTGTAACGGGCTTGTGCACAAACATTTTAACGTATTGGAAGGTGTTCTGCTTATAGGAATAGAACAAATTTGGCTTGATTATCGGTGTACAAAAACAACCTATCCCAGTTCAGCTCTTCAAAATCCGTGCAACAAGATGCAGATTAACATTGTCTCGTACAAGTTCACATTCAAACAGGCTAATAAAGGCAATAAATTGTATCTTTTTATGAGATTATCACACTATCATGTCATCAAGGCATCTGTTCCCAAAGGTTTAAATTTTCTTGCTAGCATTAGTGTGTGAGATTTATCACGCAAGTATTCACGGTTGGTGTTGTATATTTTATTGGATTGATGGGACATCAACTTTTTGTTCGCTTCATGAAATAGAAATCCGAGAGTATTTTCTTACCAGATAGAGGGGTTAATAACATGATGAAAACTACAGCACCTTTTCCACATTTATTCCAAACAGGCAGAGGAATACCAAGACTATTACTAGGGCTGATGGTGTTTATGACGATTCTGATCGCAGGTTGCAGCATCGGCGATAAAATCGATAAATTAACAGATAAAGCAAGTGATGTCGCGGGAGATACCGTGGCCACGTTAGATAACGCGATTGATGCCCTGGATCGGAACTCTGCTTCCTGGCAGTCCGTATTGCAAGATGCTACGACAAAATTGACCAGTGAAGCCCAATCCACGGTACGCAATGAAGTTTCGGATTTGCTCAACCGTAGCGTAGCTGCTACGGGAAACGAGTTGCGTTGCAACGTGGATTTTATCGGCACACGTGTGCGTCAGGCTTTGGCGCGAATTCGTGCACGACTACTGCATCAATCGATACCTCCCGTTGAACCAGCGTTATGCCATGTGGTGCCTGCTGCTGTCGATATGGCATTGGATTCAAGCCGCCGCAACAAGTTGGAGTTTTTTGGTTATGATTTCGATACGACACCTATTAAGGTAACGTTACACAATAAATCGGGCGTACTGGATGTTTCTTCAGAACTTGATCGATTGACTCATTATCACATGACGCTCAATCTTGGAGCAAATGGGGTTCCTGTATCCAGCGCCAGTGATCGACTAACCCTGGAATGGCAGAATCGTCCTATCTCCAGTATCGCCGTGATTCAACCGGCTACGCCAGTATGTCGGGAAAAAACAGAAACATACGAGCGTAATACTTATTTATCCTTTACTCCGCCTCATACGCGCGGTGATAAAGAATTCAGCGGGCATGGTCCTGAAGTGTGGGCAAATGCGCGTTGGAATAATGAAGGTACGCACGTTAATTTTCGGCTTTGGATGAAGGCGCAGGAAACACGTAGCGATTGGACCACTGCAGAAGGTGAACGCACTGATGTCTACTATACACCACCGCCAGGCTGGCGCATTGATAGTATAGCTAATAGCCCGGAAAGCACGGCTCATTTTATTGATACCGATCATAACGATGATCGTCAAGGTGGCGGTCCGAACGGGCCGGTCAAAGAGTTTAAATTCCGGGGTGATCGCAGTGGTGATGATGCGGGTAGTTATACTGGCGTAGATGTAACTTTTAATCCGCTTGTGGTGAAATTAGTGGAAGTAGCTAACTGTGCTCCGGCATCAGCAATCAAATCATTGCAGATAAAGGATCTGATTGCACCCTCTACAATCAAGCGTCTGCAACCCATGATGATGAAATTGAAACCATAGCGATAAGCTCTCTATGGTCAAACTTTAATCTGTGTGGATTCAATTTCTCGTTCCTTGGGACGAAAGCTGATTGAGAACCACCTGATTGTAAAGCGTAGTTAATACCCCGCTGCTTGCGGCGGGGTGCTTTATCGGTTTTGTTGCATTTTCTGAAAGCAATAAACTAATCCCTTTACAGAATCAATGGTCGGATTTTTATCTTTTTGTTCGTTCCGTGGTGGATTTAGGTGCTACTTAGTGAGTGACTACAGGTCCACTGCCGTTTATGAGTAGTGTACGAAGTTCTGTCTGCTACGATTTGCATGAGTCCCGCGTTCGTGTTGACGGAGATGCTGGAGCCAGGAGTTGACGTAAAAGGATTCTATAAAGTGATTCGGTTTTTCGGTATGCTCAAACACCCCCAGGTAAAGATACCATCGCGGCGGCGACGCTTACTGAGTTCGCGAATCATGGTTAAGAATGCGCTTGTTTTATCGCTTTGAACCGCATATTGAATCGTTACCAGAACCGGCCCACGATCATGCGTCACGCTATCATGTACCATGGATGCCGGCCCATGCATCAAGCGAGTGAGGTCGACTTTCTCGATACCACCGATGTGCCAACGCCAAGTAAGCAATGCAGTTGTCACTGCACCGATTGCTGCTGTCATTAATGCCTCTAAAATGCTTGTAATTTCTGCGACCTTGCCCCATAACAAACTGCCGGTTGTCATGGAACCCATGAAAATCGCCATAAAAATAGCAAGTCCACGTGACCGCACCCAATTAGGTAGCGTCATTTGTGCCGCAGCCTGGAGTGATGATAAGACAGCAATCCATGCAATACCACTCACACCCATCGCCAAACACAAAAAATTAGCTGCTCGATGTTTGCTAATACAAACATGGTAAATGCGTACGCGATTGCCGCTAATGCGACTAACATATCGCGTGAAATTTTTTCACGCAGCTTGGGTAGCAAGAAAGCACCAATGACAGCCCCAACACCGATGGAAGCTACCAGAATGCCAAATGTCTGCGGTCCACCATTTTCCAGGTTCTTGGCTAACAGCGGTAATAGAGCCCGGGACGCACTCGCGAATAGAAAAAACCGAATCCGCGAATGATGGCCGCCAGGAGGTCTGGTGCATGGCGTGCAAAACGGAAGCCAAAGCGTAATGCACTAAAGAATCGCTCGCTTGGTAATTCACTGATCGCCTCGCGCTGCCAGAGAAACAAAGTGAAATTGACAAGAAAATACGTGAGCGCATTCAAAACAAATACGGCACCGGTTCCGGCAAAGGATACAATTATTCCGGCCAATGCCGGACCAATTGTACGCGCTACATTGATACCCAGGCTGTTAATGCAATAGCGGATTGTAGTTCGTTCCTGGGCACAAGCTCCGGTGTTATCGCTGCTCAAACTGGCATCACATCATCATTGCTGATGTGGTACTGACCAAGCTGCTCAACTTTTTGCTTGTAATCTAAAAGACGCAGACAAGCTCATACAAATTTTGTTACTTCCGTGAAGAAATCTGATTAAATTCGCAAACCCGGAGCTTGTTGACATCAAACTGCGGCAAGAGCAGGAGAAATCACAAATTGACACTGCCGAAGAATAATAGCATCGCATGAGAAATATTCGGACGGCTTATTTCTGCAGCGTTAATTACTGGGTAGCAGTGTCAATACTACAGGCAATTATTGCGTTGAAAGCAAGGATCGTCCATTCAAACCTTGAGGGGCTCTCGCATTATTGGTATAAAACCCTTTAAGCTGTTCAAGTTGTGCAGCCGAGATTGTAATAACTTTGGGCAGTAGATACCATTGCACCCCCTCGCTGCATGGCGGAGTAGTTAATGAACCTGCAATTGTATAGTAATCCAAGTTTGCAGCATCCAGATCAGGAAGCAGCTGTGCTGGATTGATCTGAATGCCGGAACTTGAATTCTGCCCGCCTTCTTCATGCGGGGTGTTGTTGAGTATGGTTTCAAATATCGCATTTTCTTCACCGACATCAATAGCGACAGCTAAGACTATAATTCTCCCATCTTCATTAATATGTACATAATGTAGCTCCGCTGGAAAATTTTTGCCGCCTACGACATGTTCACTGGGTTCATGAAAATGAAACTGAATCAATGGAAAAGACTCTTCTCCAATCATTAATGCGCCCGTGTAATTTTCTGATGTATTAACCTGTACACCATGACCGCTATTAAAAAAAACTGGTGTGTCAGTATCGTATAAGGCGGCGAGTTTATTGAGAGGCTTTGAATCGTTGATGTTCACAGTAGCGAGATCAATTGGAGACTGATGCTTGCCCACGCCGCAATCCGCATAAGGATAGTTCAATGGTACGTTTTGCGTTGTATCCTGAATTGCCCACCAGGTAGCCTGCTCATCATGACTCCAATGGGGTGGAGCGGAAACAGCCAGGGTTGCGTAGCATGTAAAAATTGCAGAAGCCAGGTTTCTGATTATTTTCGTATTCATGAATTCACTCCGATCGCATGTAGTAATTGAATTAGCAAGTATGTTTTCTACAATACTCAATCATTGATGGTTGATTGTTTTGATTGGTATCCTGAGATGATTGAGGAGAGCCTGTATGCTCTGTTGATGAATTAGATTGGGTGGTTTTTTTTTGTTGATTGGTTTCAGTCGATGATCTTTTTTGTTGATCCGGTTCAATCAACAATTTTGATTTACTGCTATCCGATTCGGCAAAACATGACACACTCAACCCTAAAGACAAAGCTAAAAAAATTTTTATAAACATGATTTTCCTCATCAATTAAGAAAGCATTTATTTACAATTCACACAGTGTGGCTTGCACGTTATCATAAGAATGTAAAGAAAATGTTAATAAAATGGCATGACAATGTTAATAATATGTCAACAAAAACAAATGACAGGAACAATGTTATTAGAATTTAAATTAGATATGCCCTTGTCACAAATAAAAATTTAAGATAAGTAAGAAAGATCTTTCGGGCTGATTTTTCCTCATTTGTTTTTTTATTCCCGATCTTTTCGGTGCTAATAGTAATAGAGGCTCCCGTAAATTCGGTATTTGCTGAAATAACAATTAATCGCGATAAGATAAATGACTCTTCAGATTGGATTGTGGTTAAGATTATTTCCAATTTAAGCAATTTCGGAGCGTTAAAATTTTGCCATGAACTCTGTTTTGCAGAATTAGAAATATTTTATATATCATATTGATAAATAATATGAAAAGACGGATTGAATCAAAAAGCAAACGCAGTATTAAAAATTACGAGTGTATAAATTACACAACAACCCAATGGTAAAACTCCGGTGTTAAAGTAGGGATTTGAACGATTATCATGTAAATTTGAGGCTGTAAGCGTTTTAAGAAGATGCTGGATTTTGTACGTCTGGTTCAGGAGTTGTACAACTGTCATGTCATAGCTTGATCAGGCTTAACTCATTAAGGGGAAAATCACCATGCTCGCGTTTCTCTTCTACGTCATTCTGTTCGTCATTGTCATCGCTGGTCTGATTCTGGCGGTTCCTTTGCTGCGTCGTTATTTGGTCACCAATCAAATACTGAAAATTTTTCGCAAAATGTTGCCACAAATCTCGCAAACGGAGCAGGAGGCGCTAGATGCCGGTACAGTTTGGTGGGAAGGAGATTTATTCAGCGGTAAGCCGGATTGGAAAAAATTACTGGCTTATCCGAAACCGCAGTTAACAGCAGAAGAGCAAGCATTTCTCGAGGGTCCGGTTGAGCAATTGTGTGCGATGCTGGATGAATGGAAGATTACCCATGAATTAAAGGATTTACCGCCTGAGGTATGGCAATTCATCAAGGAAAATGGTTTCTTTGGTTTAATTATTCCCAAGCAATATGGTGGTTACGGGTTTTCAGCATTGGCTCATTCCGAGGTCGTAATGAAGATCGGCTCGCGCAGCGGTACGGCGGCAGTAACGGTGATGGTGCCGAACTCACTGGGGCCGGCTGAATTGCTGCTGCATTACGGCACCGAAATGCAAAAGGAACATTATTTGCCGCGTCTAGCAAAAGGTTTGGAAGTGCCTTGTTTTGCGCTCACTTCACCGGAAGCGGGTTCCGATGCGGGAGCAATGCCGGATTTTGGTATTGTGTGCCGCGGTGAGTATCAAGGTAAAACGGATGTGTTAGGTATGCGGGTAACTTGGGAGAAGCGTTATATTACGCTGGGACCGGTTGCAACTATTCTGGGACTGGCCTTCAAGCTATATGATCCGGATCGGTTGCTGGGTAAAGAGGAAGACCTGGGCATTACATTGGCACTTATCCCCACAAATACACCGGGTGTAAATATCGGTCGGCGCCACTATCCGTTGAATGGCGCATTCCAGAATGGCCCGAATTCGGGAAAAGAGGTATTTGTTCCAATGGATTGGATCATCGGCGGCCAAGAAGGAGTCGGGCAAGGATGGCGCATGCTGATGAATTGCCTCTCTGTAGGGCGCGCCATTTCACTCCCGGCTACCAGTGTGGGGGCAGCTAAACTGGCAACTCGCACCAGCGGTGCATATAGCCGGGTGCGTATACAATTCAAAACACCGATCGGTTATTTTGAAGGTGTCGAGGAAGCATTGGGGCGTATTGGCGGCAATACCTATATGATGGATGCCGCCCGTGTCATGACTGCCGCTGCAGTTGATCTTGGGGAAAAACCTTCGGTGGCCTCAGCGATTGTAAAATATCATTTGACCGAGCGAGGACGGCAAGCAATTAATGATGCCATGGATATTCACGGTGGAAAAGGAATTTGTATCGGCCCAAGAAATTATCTGGGACGTACTTATCAGCAGATTCCTGTCAGCATCACCGTTGAAGGTGCTAACATATTGACACGTAACATGATTATTTTCGGACAAGGTGCGTTGCGTTGCCATCCTTATCTGTTGAGAGAAGTCAATGCGGCGCATGATAAAAATCCGGACAGCGCATCGATGGCATTTGATGAAGCATTAATCGGGCATGCAAAGTTTACATTGCGAAATACTGCAAACAGTTTGGTGTATGCATTGTTTGGTAACCATATCAAGGATAATGCGCCGGAAAGCGCCACACCGGAAACCGCTACATATTATCGTCAACTGGCACGTTTTTCCGCCAGCTTTGCGTGTATTGCCGATATTGGACTGATGCGCTTGGGTGGATCGCTTAAACGTAAGGAAAGATTATCCGCCAGGTTAGGTGACATTCTGAGCATGCTGTATTTATGCTCGGCAACACTGAAGCGTTTTGAGGACGATGGCCGCCCTGATTCTGATTTGCCATTGCTGCATTGGTGCATGCAAGATGCCATTTATCGCATGCAGCAGGCATTTGATGAGTTCCTGGCCAATATTCCGGGGCATTTTACCTTTGTTGGGTTACTCAGAATCCTGGTTTTCCCACTCGGCAAGCGCTGCAAGCCACCGGTTGATGCGTTGACACACGAGGTTGCCAGGCTAATGATGGTACCGGGTGCCGTGCGTGATCGCTTGACTGCTGGTATTCATGTGCCGACTGCGGAACATGAACCGATGGCTGATCTGGAACAGGCCTTACGGTGTGTTATCGAATGCGGGGCGATCGAAGCCAAGTTGCGCGAAGCTGTCAAGCTGCACAAAATTACCGATCATGGTGACGGGCAGATCGCTCAAGCACTACAGCTCAATGTAATCACCGCGGAAGAAGCAAGTTTATTGGAAAAACTCAAGGATTTACGCAGCAAGGTAATTAAAGTGGATGATTTTAGACCTGATCTTGAGAGCGAAACCAAAGACCTGCGCAATGCTGCAACCGGAAATTCCAATACGGCGATGAGTGCCAAAGGCGCTATCAACGCGAATTACACGATCAGTAATGATGTTACGGATGAGGCGGATGGCGCAAATATCGTCAGCGCAGGGAACAGTACTAAAACCACAAGCAGAAAAAAAAGCAATCCTGTGACGGAAGAATCCAAGACTATTGAAACGATTAAATAAGTTGGAATACCGCAGCAGCGGGAAAAAGCACTGATGCAATATCGTTAGTACGCGGACACTCAGATAAAATCCGTGCTTACGGGGGAAATTATGCAAATTGAACAAAATGGAATGAGCAACATCATTTCTGTGGAGCAAGCAAAAACACTGGATGGTCTCTTCAAGGAACGTGTGCAGCGTTCGCCCCAGGCAGTCGCCTATCGTTATTTTGACCCGGTTAGTGATCAGTGGCGCAGTCATACTTGGGAACAGATGAATCAACATATAGCTCGATGGCAGGTAGCTTTGACAAAGGAATCATTGGTACCCGGTGACCGGGTCGCGGTAATGATGAGAAATTGCCCGGAATGGGTCATGTTCGAGCAGGCGGCAATGGGGTTGGGGCTCGTGGTTATTCCGTTATATGTTGATGATCGAGTCGAGAATGCAACGTACGTCATCAATGATGCAACTGTTAAATTACTATTGCTGGAAAATTCGCAACAATGGCGGCAATTTCTTACCTTGCCCAATGAAATAGAGGGATTGCAGCGAGTGGTCATACTCCGGCCTTTTGAACCGGATAGTGTTGATGCCTGTGATAACGTACGTGTCGTTTCTGCAATGGAATGGTTATCAGTGCACGTCAGCGAGGTTCGGCATATTGACAGTGACCCCGATTCTCTGGCTACGATCATCTATACCTCCGGCACATCGGGGCGTCCCAAAGGCGTGATGCTCAGCCATCACAATATCCTGAGCAATGCCTTCAGCTGCTTGCAAGTTATCCCGGTACTACCCGAGGATGTGCTGCTCTCTTTTTTGCCTTTGTCTCATACCTTTGAGCGAACGGCAGGCTATTATGTGCCTATGATGACGGGCGCCACAATTGCTTACGCGCGTTCGATTCCGCAATTGCAGGATGATCTTGTGATAATCCGGCCGACCATAATGATATCTGTGCCGCGAATTTATGAACGAGTGTATGCGGGCATACAGGCGAAACTGGCCGAAGGCCCGGGTTTTGCACGCTGGCTATTCAATTTTGCGGTTGCTGTGGGTTATAGCCGGTTTGAGTGTCAACAGGGAAGAGGGTATCGGCGACTGTCACATGTGTTGTGGCCACTATTGAAAAAATGGGTGGCTGATAAAGTGATGGGCAAACTGGGTGGTCGATTGCGCATGGTGATGAGCGGTGGTGCCGCATTATCGCCGCAGGTTTCGCGCGTGTTTATCGGGCTTGGTTTGCCGATTCTGCAAGGATATGGGATGACCGAGAGCAGTCCTGTGGTTTGCGCCAATCGGCTCGAGGATAATGTGCCGGCCAGTGTCGGCCTGCCTATTCCCGGCGTGGAAGTCAAGCTGGGAGAGAGTAACGCATTGCTGATCCGTGGTCCAAACGTGATGCTGGGTTACTGGAATAATCCGGAGGCAACCCAGGCAGTCATCTCATCGGATGGCTGGTTGAATTCCGGCGATATCGCATCGATTGATGACCAAGGTCATGTCACCATCACGGGGCGATTAAAAGAAATTATTGTTTTATCCACTGGTGAAAAAGTGCCGCCGACTGATATGGAAGCGGCGATTTTGCGCGATCCGCTATTTGAACAGGTCATGTTGATCGGGGAATCCCGTTCTTATTTGAGCGTGTTAGTCGTGTTAAATCCTGCCCGGCGGCAAGAATTCATGGCGCATTACGGTTTGGGCGATGATTTGACGAACGAGCAGCAACGGCAACAAGCTGAGGAAATTTTGTTGGAAAAAATCACCCGCCAAACGAGTGAATTTCCGGGCTATGCCAAGATACGCCGTGTCGCGGTCGCGCAGGAACCGTGGAGCGTTGAAAATGGTTTGCTGACACCGACCTTAAAGTTGAAGCGGGAAAAAGTGCTGGAGAAATATAATTCAGAAATTGAAAGATTGTATGCAGGCCACTGAAATCGATTATTTTTTATCCAAACTTATTAACTGTAGAAAGCAGATTAAATGGCAAAAGATCCCAGCAAATTAGACAAAGTAATTCTGGAAGCGCGTCGGAATGCGGAGAAACGTGCGCAAGGCTACCGTGAGCAGGCGCTCAAACTGTTTCCCTGGGTTTGCGGCCGTTGCGCGCGTACCTTTGATCACAAAAACCTGCAGTTACTGGAAGTGCATCATAAGAATAGTAATCATGATGACAATCCGCCGGACGGCAGTAACTGGGAACTGCTTTGCACCTACTGCCATGAACATGAACATTCCAAATTGAAAGATTCGATCGGCCGTGATGATGGCAGACAGGCAGAAGAAGTCGCTACACATAATCCTTTTGCCAATCTTAAGGATCTGCTGAAGAAAAAAACATAATGTAGAAATAAATACCGCGATTGTTTTTTATTAAAATCAGATCTGATCCAGAGCGCATTGTGTTTAACCAACAGACAGTTATAATGAGAATTTCGAGCCAACAGGAGCCTAGTCATGCTTAAGCTTACGGATGTAACTGGAATTGGTCCCATCACAGTCAAAATTTTATCTGAACATAAAATCAGAACAGTCGAAGCATTGGCCGCAATTAGTTTGACAGAGTTGCAAAAAATACCGGGGTTCAGCGGCGCGATAAGAGCACGAGCAGTAAAAAAATCGGCTGCTGATTGCTTACAAGCCAAACCGGTTAAACCGTTAGCGGCGGCTGGCGGAGGTACACAGGCAAAGGCTAAAAAAACTCCAGGCAAGATAACGGTGGCAAATCAGATTGTGAGTCAACCTGAACCAAGCCAGACTGATGATGAGAGCAAAAAGAAGAAAAGTAGTGACGATAAGCGGAAGGTAAAAGACAAGAAAAAAAAGGATAAAGATAAAAAGAAAGAGGGCAAGAAAAAAGGGAAGAATAAAAAGAAATCATAATTCCCTGGGCCTGATTAAGTATCGCAACTGCGCCTCATGAGCGTTAACTGAAATTACACTGCTTCCGTAATCCAATACAGCCAGAGCAGCGGTTGTCAGCAATTTAGCGCAATTGTTGGCGGGGGGTGGGTTTTGGGATAAATAACAGAGTAATTGATCAAGACCCGGGTTATGTCCAATGATGAGTAATGAATGCACTCCTTTGCTGTATCGCTCGATCAGAGCGATCAGATTGTCACAGGATGCACCGTAGATTCCTGGTTCAAAATTTACAATATTTTCAGGTATATTTAACGCGCTTACGACCAGATGGCAAGTTTGTTTTGCTCGTAATGCAGGAGAACAAATGATACGGTCTATGGGGTATTGCTCGTGTTTTAAAAATTGTTTTAACCATTTGCCCATTTGCCTGGCCGCTTTCATTCCGCGGCTGGTCAAAGGGCGATCGAAATCCGATCTATTGTCTTCAGACCAGTCTGATTTGGCATGTCGCATGATAATCAATTGATATTTAGGCATGGCTTTATTATGAGACCGATTAATTGGATTGCTATTTTTCGTTGCGGTATATTTCATTATGGATGAATCCTACGCTGCTGTTGATTTAGGTTCAAACAGTTTTCACATGATTGTGGCAAGCCAGGTGGATGGCCGTTTGCTGATTATCGATCGCATGAAGGAGATGGTTCGGCTGGCTTCGGGATTGAATGATAAGCAGGAACTGTCGAAAGAATCCATGCAACAGGCCCTGGAATGTTTGCAGCGATTTGGCCAACGCATCCAAGAAATTCCACTTTTGAATGTTCGCGCCGTGGGTACGAATACACTTCGTCTGGCTCGGAATGGCAACGTTTTTTTGTCGCAGGCACACAGTGCACTGGGTCACCCGGTAGAGATCATAGCGGGACGTGAAGAAGCAAGACTGATCTATTTGGGCGTTGCGCACAGTTTATACGATGAGGTTAACAAGCGTCTGGTGATTGATATCGGTGGTGGGAGTACGGAATTAGTCATTGGTCGGGGGTTTGATACCTATGTGACTGAAAGCCTGCATATGGGATGTGTCAATATGGGTCAGCGTTTTTTTGATGATGGCAAGATAAAAGCCAAAAAAATGCGCAAAGCCGTATTGTTTGCAATGCAGGAATTGGAATCCATCGAAATGGCTTATAAAAAAACAGGCTGGGACACTGCGTTGGGCTCTTCCGGTACTATCATGGCAGTACGGGATGTAGTACAAGCGCAAGGTTGGTGCGATTCAGGCATTACCGCATCTGCATTGACCAAATTATTGGAAACCTTAGTTGCGATTGGTGATAGTGCAGCGATTGATTTTGCAGGCATCCCGGAACGCAGAAAACCGGTTTTTGCCAGCGGTGTAGCGATTTTGTACGGTGTTTTTGAGGCGCTTAATTTGGAACAGATCAATGTATCCGAAGGTGCCTTGCGTGAGGGTTTGTTGTATGACCTGATCGGCAGGATGCATAATGAGGATATCAGAGATAAAACCATTGAAATCGTTATGCAGAGATACAGTATCGATACCGAGCAAGCAAATCGGGTCAAAGATACTGCAGAAAAACTTTTCCATCAGGTGAAAACTGATTGGGAATTAGACGAAAGAACAGATCTGAAATTGCTGGTGTGGGGAGCGCTGATCCACGAAATCGGCTTATCCGTTGCGCATAGCCAGTATCACCAGCATGGCGCCTATTTAACCACCCATTCTGATTTGGCAGGATTCTCCCGGCAGGAGCAAATCAAGCTGGCGATGCTGGTGCGGAGTCATCGGCGTAAATTTCCACTAGAAGAATTTGAATCATTAGCCCTTTCAGTAAAAACGTCAGTGATGAGGCTGTGTATTCTATTAAGGCTGGCTGTAGTGCTGCATCGTAGCCGCTCCAATAGTGGATTGCCGGAAATTCACATGGATCTGAACAAAAACCACATTACTTTGGATTTTCCGTCAGATTGGTTGGATCAACACCCTTTAACATTCGCTGACCTGAATACTGAGCAAGGATTTCTACAGGCAGCTGATATTAAATTGATATTCAACTGAAGGGTGTTCCTGGATATTGTGCATCAGAGATCACAATAATGCTCCAGAAGAAGTTGTTGCGCGGAGCGTGGTTTCGAAGTACCCGGTTTTGTGCGTTTATACGAGCCATCGCTTTGCAGTAGCCAGGCTTGTGTGTTGTCAGAGAGATAACTTAATAATCCATGTTCGATGACTGTATCGCTGGTGCGCTTTTCTTCAATCGGGAAACAAACTTCCACTCGGTGATGCAAATTGCGTGTCATCCAGTCAGCGCTGGAACAAAATACCAGCTCTTCGTCATCACCACCATTTTGGAAATAATAAACGCGTGTATGTTCCAGGAAGCGACCTACTATGGAACGCACACAGATATTCTCCGAAACATCTTTGATACCGGGACGCAGGCAGCATATGCCGCGAATGATGAGATCGATTTTGACACCGGCTTGAGAGGCTTTATATAACGCTACAATAATTTCCGGGTCAACCAAGGCGTTCATTTTAGCAATAATCCAGGCTTTTTTCCCCTCACTCGCAGCACTGATTTCCTTGTCGATATAGCTCAAAATTCCCTTATGCAGCGTGAAAGGTGACTGTAAAAGTTTTTTTAATTTACCCGCCCGTCCCAAACCGGTCAATTGATGGAATAACTTGTTAACATCTTCACCGATGGCCTTGTCACAGGTCAACAATCCGTAGTCGGTATACAAGCGCGCAGTTCGCGCATGATAGTTACCGGTCCCTAAATGCACATAACGTCGTAAAGTACGGCCTTCTCTTCTGACAACCAGAATCATCTTACTGTGGGTCTTATAATTGACCACGCCATATACCACATGCGCGCCAACCTGTTGTAATTCACTGGCTAACCCAATATTGGCTTCTTCATCGAATCTGGCTCGCAATTCAATAACTACCGTAACTTCTTTTCCTGCGCGCGCAGCGACCTTGAGCGCTTCAACAATTGCCGAATCGATTCCGGTGCGATAAAGTGTTTGCTTGATCGAAAGCACGCCGGGATCAACGGCTGCTTGTCGCAGAAAATCGATAACAGGCGTAAACGATTGAAATGGGTGATACAACAAAATATCACCGTTATGCAAGACATCGAAGATATTGGTATTTTTGACTAGGCGCTTGGGAATGTTAGGTGTGAAACCGGAAAATTTTAATTCCGGGCGATCCACCAAGTCACAGATTGCCAATAAGCGATTCAAGTTGACCGGCCCGGTTACTCGATATAGGTCATTTTGCTGTAATTCAAATTTTTGTAACAAAAAAGAGCTGAGAGGATCCGGGCAATTATCCGCAACTTCCAATCGTACTGCATCGCTAAATCTTCGTGAAGGCAACTCGCCTTCGAGAGCGCGCAACAAATCGTCAATTTCATCATCGTCGATCAGTAAATCGCTATTACGCGTAACTTTGAATTGATAACAACCGATGACATTCATGCCAGGAAAAAGGTCAGTCACATGTGCATGGATAATCGAAGAAAGCATCACAAAATCATGATTTTCTTCGCTATATTTGGCTGGGATTGCCACAACCCTCGGTAATGAACGTGGTGCTTGAACAATGGCCATGCCTGAGTCACGTCCGAAAGCATCTTTTCCTTCCAATGAAATGATGAAATATAGATTCTTGTTAAGAACCCTGGGAAAAGGATGAGCCGGATCCAGGCCGATCGGGCTTAGTACGGGCAATACTTCTTCTTTAAAATAACGATGTATCCAGCGGCTGGTTTGCAGTTTCCATTGTGCACGGCGCAGTAGTCTGATTTTATCCTTAGCCAGTGCAGGTATGATCATGCTATTCCATACACTATATTGCTCCAGCACGAGTTGGTGCGCGGTTTCACTGACACGCGACAGCACTTCTGTCGGAGACAGGTTATCCGGGCCCGTTTGCACCGAGCCATATTTAATCTGCTGCTTTAATCCAGCTACACGTATTTCAAAGAATTCGTCCAGATTGGTACTGGCAATGCATAGAAACCTTAATCTCTCCAATAATGGAAGGGTTTCATCTTTGGCTTGTTCGATCACACGGCGGTTGAATTCCAGCAGGCTCAGTTCGCGATTGATATAAAGCGCAGGGTCTTTGAGATCAACAGTATCTATCAATATGAATTGCTCGGGTTAATTATTGTAACTGGTCAATCGACCCCATTTAAGGAGAAAGATTAAACACTTAATTTTAGCTTAGTTTGTGCAGAACTGAATCGTTACTTCGGTGTTAGTTTTAGAAGCTTGCCGTTTTCTTCATCAGTCAGTAAATACAATGCGCCATCCGGCCCTTGCTCTACGTCGCGAAAACGCAAGGTATTGATTAATAATTTTTCTTTATTGGTGATTTTTTTATTGTCTGTCGTCAGCCGGACCAGATGCCGTCCTGCCAGTGTGCCGATAAACAAGTTGTCGCGCCATCCCGGAAACTGCTTTCCAGTATAGAACACCATGCCGGAAGGTGCGATTGATGGTGTCCAATAGTGAATCGGTTCTTCAAAGCCTTGCTCAGCATGTTCATTTTTGATTGGGATATCATTGTAATGGTTGCCATAGCTGGCTTTAGGCCAACCGTAATTTTTACCTGGTTGCGGGATATTGATTTCATCGCCGCCTTTCGGGCCATGCTCATGAATCCAAAGCTCGCCGCTTTTGGGGTGTATGGCGGCACCCTGAACACTGCGATGGCCATATGACCAAATTTCCGGTTTGGCTTTCGGGTTGTTAACAAATGGATTGTCAGAAGGGACTGTTCCGTCAGGGCGGATACGGATTATTTTGCCAATATGATTGCTCAACTGCTGCGCTTCTTCCGAATAATCTCCACGATCACCCAGTGTGATAAAAAGATTCCCATCCGATGCGAATATCAAGCGTGAACCAAAGTGTACACCGCCCTCAGTCTTGGGCCACTGACGGAAAATTACTTGCAAGTTTTCCAGGTTACCGTCTTTTAGTTCGGCTCTGGCTACTGCGGTACTGGCTCTCGATCCTTCCGGCTCTGAATACGATAAATAAATCAAACGGTTTTTAGAAAACTCCGGATCCAGTGCAATATCCAGCAAACCGCCTTGTTGTTGAACCAACACAGCAGGGATGCCTTTGATTGGTTCAGAAACACGGCCATCCGGAGTAATAATGCGCAATTGGCCAATTTTTTCTGTTACCAACAGATTGCCATTCGGCATAAATGCCATACCCCAGGGAAACTGCAAACCTTCGGCTACTAACAAGACATCAAACTCGGTTTGGATACGTTGAGCTTGTGTAACAGGTAGGAAGAGGAAACTGAAAATCAAAAGCATAACGCTTATATTAATTTTTAGTGTCATTTTATTTTTAGGTGATTTGGTTGCACAATGGTCTTCCAATGTACCATTCCCGCCAATTCATCTCAACTAATCTGTTTTTCTGGTTGAAATGTGAAGATCAAAATTGAAATTTCTGTAGTGCCTGGAGTATGTATTCTGCAGTAGGGCGCGGAGCCAGTTGATTATCGAACATGGCTGCATTCAAAGCACCTAATCTTCGCGCTTGTTCCGGATTCGTTGCGAGATGGACTGCATGCGCAACGATATCATCCGGATTTGAGTAAGAAAACTGTTCTTTTAAGTGTGGGTTAGCGATTAACAGGTCTGGGTTGTTTCCCAGAGGTTCACCGATAACAGCGACTCCTAGCGCCATAGCTAAGCCGAATTTGGAAGATAAGCAACCTGCAATGCCTTGTGTATAAATAACGACTTTTGCGCGCGCCAGAGTTTCCAGGTAATTCTCTTGATTTAATCGCGGATAAAAAACCTTGGCATATTCTTCCGGTAATGCTTTCTCGCTTGAGAAGCCTGTGGCCATGTTAAGGGAGGTTATGCTGGAAAGTTTCTTGATAACCTGGTAACGATGGTTCATAACCGCTGCATGACGGGCATTCTGACGGAAACTGGTTACAAAAAAAATGTCAATATCTTTTGCGGTCGTTCGGTGAGCTAGAATTTGTTCCAGTGACTGAAAATTTTTCAGGTCGCGCAAGCGAAACTTGGCATCCGTTAAATAATCCTTATAGGGTACATTATAATTAACACCGGGTCTAAATCCAAACAGTCTGGGAGTCAGTAGCAATCTGCGGCTAAGTGACAGGAACGACCCCGGTTTTATTGGAAAAAACTGTGAGACACTGAGAATTTTTTTACGAAAATCCTTAAGTATGGGTGTGTACTCGATTTGATCGGGGTTATGGTTAACCTTAAAGTAAACATCTACGCCCTGTAATAAGGGCAGATGATATCCGCCAGTATGATTCGCAACGTTGACTGAATTGACATCATGCGTATCAATGCAGAAGTACCATTCGTGATTTCCTTGCTGAAATTTGAAGAGTGCCATCGCAAACAGTAAATGTTCCCAATCAGTATCCTGTATGGCGGGTTTCAAGCGTTCCGGAAGTGAGTGTGCAACTCTGATTTGCAGTTTGCCGTTTCTTGATAATTCATCGAAGCCCTGCAGATAATAGCTTGCATAATAGGCGCGTGATGTGTCGTAGAAAGTAAGTTGCGCTTGGGTCATTTCAAATGGATAACTAGAAAACGAATGTAGACGGATTTAAACAGCCCACTCAGTAACTTTGGTGCGCAATAGTGTCAAAGCGGCAGTTTGCTGATCCGCTCCGGCTTGATGCCACTGATCCAGCTTGGCGCGCGCAGTATTGACTTCATGAGTAAGATTCAGTGCGCGGAAGTCAGGAGTATAAAATACACGTGCAACCAGTGCACGTGTTGCGCCAAGCCGCGGATATTGAGCATAGATTAAATCGCTGGGTATTGGCAAACGGCTATCGTTAAGTCGCCCAATACCTGCAAAACCATAAGGTACGCCAGCTTCCGATGCAATATCAGTCAGTCTATCCAGAAAGCCGGAGGTCAGTACCTCAAAATGATTGGATAGCTTCATATCCAAATACATATCGTTTAAGCCGAAATGGATCTCACCAATACCCGGAAGTTTGACAACTTCACGCAGACGAATGGCAGCTGCCGCCGTTTCAACCAGTAACGAAACAAATGCGCGACCATCTACGAGTTCAATGAAAGTGGCCGCTTCTTTAAGCGTACGAAACATCGGCAACATCAGCACGGTGACTCCCTGGTCAATCAAATAATTGATTTCATCGCGTGAGCCGGCATGAATCGGATTGATGCGTGTAAATAACGCCGATTCCGTCAATTGATCACGGATAGCCTCCAGTTCATGCATCTGATGATCAGAAATCCATGCTTTCTTGGCATCCTGACGATGCTCTTTACCCATTCTTTCCAGATCAAGGCCAATACGATTAATACCAGCCGCATTGCCAGCCCGTGCCAAATCCGGATCATTGGTAAATAATGTGAGAACAAAGTCGCTGCCATAGCTCATAGGATGTAGTCCTGGGGAAAAATTGAAAGGTCTCACGGTTGCTTTATAGATTACTTGAATTGATAAGGAATTTTATTGGTATCAGAGGGTAATCGCCATTCGTCCGGACCAGAATAAATATAGGGGTTATTAAAGTAGTTAATAAAGCTACTTTCGGAATAATCCAAATTTTGCAAACCGTGCCAGATACCAGGAGGGATAGTGATCAATGTGGGTCTCAAGCGACTCAAGTGAAAGACGTTGAGTTGTCCCTTTGTCGCTGAATCAGCACGATCATCATACAGAACCAATTTTATTGCTCCGTTGATCACGAAGATCGTATCTATCTGAAATTCATGCATATGCCACGCGCTGATGGCGCCGGGGCGTAGTATGGCATGAATCATATGCCGTATCTGTTCCGGACCAATATCCCATTCCGGGCGGTAAAGCTCAGTGGTGATGCCGTTGGACGTGATGATATTGGGTACTTCATGTTTTTTTACTCCTGCCAGTAGAGTATTTGTCGATTCACCCTCTGAAGTTACCGTCTGTTGATCTTTGATTGCGTCTTTTATTAGCATAGTTCAATCTCCTGCAGCTTTGTCAATAGCGGAATTGGTTTGCGATAATGGACGAGGCGGTATGCAGCGATATAATTATTATTTTTACATACTTAAATTATACTTGATTCTTAAGTATAAGGTGCTAAGTGTTAATGGAAGTATATCAAAGTGACGATGGTTACATCCCGGGAAAAGAGCCGGTAAAACATAACATTTACTAGAATACGACAATGCGCATCCGTATTCCGCCAAACAGGTTGAGCGGCGGCCCGGGTTCGTAATAACGACCCAGCGCTGCATTAACGCGTGTATTGGCATTATATTGTGCATCGAACAGGTTGTTGATACCGAGGAACACCGAACCTTCGATCCAATTCCGTCTCAATTCCCAGCCGAAGAGTAACTGTCCCAGACTATAGGCCGGATTGGTCGCGGTATTAATGTCATTGACATAAAACTCACCGACCCTATGCACATGCAGCTGTCCGAAGAAACCAAAAGGGTGTGAATAGCGTAGCAATCCTTCCCACCGGTGCGTAGGAATGCCGGGAAAAACATTGCCTTTCAGGCTCATGTCATTGACTATGTATTTTTCGAATGCAAAATCGGAGAATGTGTAACTGATTTCTCCTCGTAAGCCTTTCCATTCCGGTGTGGCGAGACGTGCCTCCACACCAATTCGCCGTGATTGCCCGGCATTCCGGAAGAATGCGCGGCCGGGCGAGGAAGTCAACTCAAATGGTGTGACTTCGTCCCAAGTACGGATAAAAAATACCGCTGTGTCGTACTGAAATCCCGCCGTGTTGCCGCGAAAACCAAGTTCGTTGCTGAGCGATGTTTGCGCATTCAGATTCGGATTGAATCCACCTCTTCCCGCAGGATTGTTAAGTAATTCGGTCGTGGTCGGCGCTTCAAAGACGGATGCGATATGCGCATAGAGTTGCTGTTGATCGGTGAGATGGTATACAAGACCCGCGGAACCGCTGCCTTGCGATACTGTGCGCGAGCCGGATTCATTTCCATCGCTTTTAAATCGATCTTTGACTTGATAATGCAACCAATCCCAGCGGCCGCCAAGTACCAGATCAAGCTTATCGGCAATGTTCCATTCATTGCGTACAAATGGCCCGACGCTTTGTACGCGCTCTATTTGGCTTAAATTTAATGTATCGCGCACACCAAAGTTGTTATTAAAGCGCTGCCGGTCATCATTTTGTATGCCGTAATCGACACCGATCAGAAAACGGTTAGGGCGGTTGAATAATTCATGATCGTTGACAAACTGCATCATCAACCCGCCCACCAGGCGATCAAATTGTACCTGTCCTCCATCGAAAAAAGGTTGACGACTTTGAAAATCCCGATGAAGCATGTGTGCTGTCACGGTAAATTCTTTTCCGGCCGACAGTCTGTGACGAAAACGCGCACCCATATCTTCTTGCCGGATTTCTTCTCCAGCATTGTATTGCACGTTCCGCGAGGAAGCTTGTCTGGGATTGTCGCGTACTTCGCTGCTGGTTAATGCGCCTGGATCCTTGGATAACGGTGAGTAAAATTCGCGAAATACCAGCATCAAATCCGAATTGCTACTGGTTTGGAAATTCAGTTTGGCCTGTGAAAAAATATTTTGCATTGCGCTATGATCGCGCCAACCATCTTGCTGCAAGTGAGAACCGAACAGGCTGTAGCCGAAATTTTCGCTGCGGCCTCCCATGAACAGTTCAGACTTTAGATAACCATATTGACCCAGCACCTGACGCGGCATAATGACGAATTTTTCCGGCGGTGCTTCGCGCGTGGTGATGTCGATCAATCCTCCGGATGCATTGCCATATAATGCTGCTGAAGGACCACGTACAATATCCATGCGCTCAATCAGCGATGGATCGATCGAATCCAGTTGTGTTTGCCCATCCGGCAAGGTTTGCGAAATGCCATCCACGCGCATCTGAATGCCGCGCACTCCAAACGGTGACCGTGCACCAAAGCCGCGAATAGCGATGCGCAAATCCTGCGTAGAATTAAATTGATTCTGAAAAAAAACCCCGGGTGTGGCGCGCGCAAATTCATCCAATGTCGCACCTGGCTGAAAATCCTGCTGTGGGTCACGTTTGATTTGCGTAATACTGTTGGGAATTAACGCAGGTGAACGCTCACTGCGGGTGGCTGTAATACTGATGGGATTCAGGATAACAGATTGGGTGATTTTCGCTTTTTGCGCCCAGCTGGCATTCGTTAGCAGTAATAAAACAAGTAGCGCGGCTTGAAAATCAAGTAAGTATCGCGCTCGCGAAAAATAGCCCATTGAAAAATATTAAGTGACAAATGCAGTGATAAAAAGCATACACGCAAGTGTATCACTCTACAGCTCAACATCACATTGCGGATAATAGCCTATTTAACGCGAGTGACAGTGCCATTAGCGACCCCCAAAGTGTACGCCATTGCTCGCTGATAACTGTATAACATGCTTCATACGAATGCCCGATCATCTTTTCGAGATAAGTGACGGGATATTTGATTAGATTTTTGTCGTGCTGCAAACATAATGAGTTATCGATTACTCATCCATGATTCGTCTGGATTCAATCTTGCTCGGTTTTTAGAATCTTTCCGTAGGTATCCAATTGAAGTTCAAATTTCTTTCCTTCAGACTTGATTTCTACTTCGTAACCGATGAGTGCTCCTTCCGGGTTCATTACTTTCTCAGCTTCTTCAAGAGTGGCTTTTGGGTATGCTTTGGCAATGGCCAGGGCTACAGGCACGGGCAGTGTTTCGACATCGATCGATTCTTCCTTCTGCAGAATCTCTCCATCGGCGTCATACAGAATTTCGTATTCTCGGCCATTTTCTTTGTATTCAATTTCATAAACGACTTTACCTTCGATCATTCCCTGCTCGAATTCTACTTCTTTGGCATTGGGATAAGTCTTTTCAAAGGCTTCGAGTACAGTTTTGGGTACTTGATCTTTGCTCACTTCTTTTTCGCTAGCATGCGCTGGACTCAGCGCAATCCATAGCATAGCCAGTATCATCGTAATCAGGAATTGTGTTTTCATTAGATCTCCTTTGGTTGAAACCAGATAGATACAGAATAAAATCTGTCGTTTTTTATTACATTTCTTCGATTTGATCGAAAAAAACTTAATGAAAAAATTCCATTATCTTCTCTCTACTCTTTAGCAAAATGATTGTCAATACTTCAAAGTATAAGAGGTGTAAATATTTTTGGTGACAATAAGTTTGGTAAAATTTGCGATCTGAATCACATTTCAGTAATTTCTGCGATTGATCCTCGGTGATTTGAGCATTATCATGCAGAATCAGAAAAGCAATAGAGATTTACAAACCTCAAATTAAAACACAATATTATTCAAATTTTGATAAATTTACCGATCTGCCATAGTGGATAGTTATCGCGAAACACCCAAAAACCGCTTGGTTTTGCTCGGGGCAAGCAATCTTACCTTATCGTTACGCTTAACTATTCATTTAATGCAACAGCGATTGGGTGGCCCCAGTGAGATTCTAGTGGCGCTTGGACATGGACGTGCGTATGGGACATTTACACAGATGCTGTGGCGAGGATTGCCGGGTATGACGAATTGTGATTTATGGCGGCAGCTGGATTCGATTGAAATACATCCAACATATGCTTTATTGACCGATATCGGCAATGATATTTTGTATGGATTGCCACCGCAACAGATTTTGCGGGCATTGGAATGGTGTATTAATCAGTTACAGAACCACTCGGCGCAGATTGTGGTGACTAATCTACCGATAACTTCGATTAAAAGTCTATCTGAGCGGCGGTATATTTTTTTTCGCAATATTTTTTATCCATCCTGCCAGTTATCTCGAGATGAAACTATTAATCGTGCTGAAGTAGTGCATCACGGCTTAGTGGACATGGCGGCGCAATGGCATTTCAAGCTGTATGAACAAGAACCGGATTGGTTTGGCCTGGATGGAATCCATGTGAATTATTGGCAGCGAAAAGCATATTATCAGGATATTTTGCGTCAATTTTCTGATCTTGGTCTTGGCAGGCAACAAGATGCGCTGGAGAACAAGCAGGAATTTCTGCTAACTTGGCAACGGCGACCTGAATTTGCTTATAAAACAGTATTGGGACGTATTTCTCACTGCCAGCAGCCCAGCGGGCAACTGGCAGACGGATCGCTTGTCTGCAAATGTTAAGTTCCATTAGTTATGGTTGGAATACATAATCACTGTAAAGCGAACAGCATGAACGTCATCTTCGGTACGATAAGTATCCAGATCAAAAGGGTAGGCGTTATTTGCGTCGAGTTTTTGGGCTAAGGTATCGCTATCCAAATTGTCATACCAATGCCAATCAGCGACATCAATGCGTTCTGCGACCGCTGTAAAGTAGCGTATACCACCTTCGGAAAAACCGCGCACACGTATTGGAGTAAGGTTGTTGTCGCGCAAGTGAACTTCAAGCTCTGCAGCGCTTACGCGAGCACGAACAATGGACGGTCCCGGACGCTCTTCAACAATTGCCGCGTATTTAGGGGTACCATCAACAATATAAACCGTAAAATCAGAAATGCGGTGCTGGGGGCTGATTAACTGATTGAGTCCTGCTTCGTTAAGGTCGGTGTATACGGTTGTTTTAGGCCCCGGGTCTTTATGCAGAGCCAATGAAAAACGTAACTGGTCTTTTATTTTATTGCCGGTAATCGATATCGGTCGCGCTCCAGTACGGGCAATGTTGTCATCAAGATCTGTTACCGCAATATCTTGTAAATAGATGCTTTTGATCTCTGATTCTTCCGCATAAGAAATCGATGCAAAGCGCCGTCTTTTGTCATTACCGTAGACCGAGAGGCGCACCAGATGCATACCGGGCATCATGACATCGTGAATATGGGCTGGATCAATATCGTGTGACCAGAACCAACTTGCTGGGGGTTTTCTGGAAAATTTCATGAATTTGCTTCTTTCTGACCCATCTGTCTCTATTTTTTTTATCACTTCGAGCGCTTCTTTTCTTGGTTTGATCTCCGCTGAGCATCCGGTAGTAATTATCCCGATTAAAACAGAAATCATCCATTTCAGGAAAATTTTTTGTGATATTTTTTTCATGATGTTTTTCCTTTTAGATAAGGATTCGTAGGCAATAACCAAAAAACAATTTTCACGCCGTCTTTGTAATACTCTTTAAGTTCTGCAAATTTGAGTCTATCTTGCTTTAATCCGGAATCAGCAAAGCGTTCAATTCTCTCAGATAAATATTTGTAAAAAATAAGCTCAGGGTGTAATTGCGGAATTCATCAAGATTTATTTTCCCGTGCAAAATGTTGGCACTATTCCCAAAATAGTCTTGAAGCTGGGAGCGTCGTTCCTCGGCCCTGTTTTTATCGAGTGGATTATTTTTGTTTGATGATACTTTCATATCTGAATTGGTGATAGATCATCCATAGAATTTGAAAATATGCTCTGCAGAGTACCGGTTCTTATATGGCTATGGCATAGCTCATTCGGATTCATTTCATAATGAAATAGATTTTCTATTTACATCGCAAATGATAATCATTATTATTATCATAATCAATTAGGCACCAGGTTGTGACATAAAACACAGTTACTCCAAAAGAAACAAGGCGCCTTACAAGCAGCCAAGATCTATCACTTGGCAACCAACTATCACCCGCTGATTAAGAAAAGGCTTTGTGTACGTGAGAAAAGGGTTAATAAAGGAAGAAAAATATTTCCTGCAATGGGTTTCTAGTCGATTTTGGCATTCATTCTATTTGTCAAGCACATTGTTGACGAGAAAATCCTTGCCAGCGATCAATGGTTATTGCCGCTATGTCCGGTGAATATCAATTTAGTGGTATTCGAACTTCGCCACAGGAACAGCAACAAGACCATATCAAAATCATTTTTCCGAAGGATCTTATAGCCCTAGTGATTGGAGTGAGCTTTGGATCAGCGTGAGATATTGTTGCGATATGGCAAGAAAATATTTTAAAAATAATTATCAATAAAATCTAAATATCATGATGATGCCTGTAGAAAACTGGACTCAGGAATTGAGTACATTGTTCATTATTAATCGCATGCAATTGCGTCGTGCCGCATACAAAATTTTGGGGGACTGGGATCTTTCGGATGATATCGTGCAAGATGCTTATATTAAAGTGACCGAAGTATCGGCAATTCAGAATGTCAAGCAGCCATTAGCCTATCTGTTTCAAATTGTACGTAACTTAGCGATTGATCGCTATCGACGCGGTATATTTGAAACAGAGTTGTTTAAGTCTGAGGAAGAAGGATTGTTCGTTCAGGCTTTGACCGGAATGCCGGAAACTAATGCAATCAACCGTCAGCACCTAACGTTGATGGCACAGGCTTTAGCCAAACTTCCTGAGCGTACAAAGCGGGTTTTTATGCTTTATCGTTTAGATGGATATACCCATCGAATGATTGCGGATGAACTGAATATCTCAACTTCATTGGCGAATATCCTTATTCATGAGGCAACAGAACATTGCAAGGGTGTTCTTTTAAAATAAGCTATAAATAGCATATTAATTAATAATTAATAATATCAATTATTTATACAATAATATAGATTCTTCGCAATTTTTTTTACTGTTTTTTTGCATTCTATACAAGTCAATTCGTCTAATCTAAATAAGAAGCATTCTTATTCAAAAAATTTAAAACTATTGATTTGGAAATTTGAGGTATCGATTATGACGAGTTGCTTTGATCGTGAAGATGGCGTGTTTCGTGTGTTGGTTAATCATGAAGAACAATATTCCATTTGGCCGGAATGGAAGGCTGTTCCAGGTGGTTGGAAAGATACTGGCGTATTAGGCGACAAAAAAACTTGTCTGGATCATATCGATAAAGTCTGGACGGATATGCGTCCATTGAGTCTAAGATTATTCATGGACAATCAAAATTAGTACGTTGCACCAATGCAAGATCCATTAACACTATTTTGTTTGCCATGCGCGGGCGCCAGTGCATCGATGTATCTTCGCTGGCGGCGCTTATTGCCTTCCTGGGTAAAATTGGTACCGATTGAATTACCAGGTCGTGGTAACCGGCTAGATGAGTTGCCCAAAGAAAGCTACAGTGATCTGGCACACAGCCTGTGCGATGAACTGGCACTTTCTTTACCTGAACAATATGTTCTTTTTGGTCACAGCATGGGCGCCTTGCTGGCTTATGGCATCGCTCAGGGTTTGTGTTCGGGAGGATCATTTCCACCCAAAGCGCTACTGGTATCGGGCTGTGCGGCACCGATTCGTCAAGATAGCCAGCGCTACAACAACATGCAGAGCGATGCCGCATTAATAGCGGATTTAGGCAAGCAGGGCGGTACGCCAGAAGAAGTGTTCGGAAATCAGGAGCTGCTGACAATGACGCTGGATTTGCTGAGAATGGATTACCGCGTTTGCGGCAGCTTTCAATATTCTCAATTACCGCCTTTACCTATCCCTATTCACAGCTTTGCCGGTCGTTCCGATGAAATTAGCGTTGCAAAGTTAAATGATTGGCGATTGGAAAGTACCCGGATATGTACGTTGGATTGGTTCGACGGCGGGCATTTCTTTCTTCGCCAATCTGAAGATTGGTTCCTGTTTGTATTAAAAAAACGCTTGATGGAAAGTCGAGCAGAGGTGCAATGTGAAACGACTGCATCTGCCTGAAGTAGTACCTGCGGCGACTGAGATTTGGTTGCTCGAATTTGATTTTGATTCGAAGCAACTTATCGATGATTGGTCTTTGTTGAGCGTGGATGAGCAAATTCATTCGCAATGTTTTCGGCAGCATGAAGACCGGGTGCGTGGCATTGTGACACGTGCGACACTGCGTCGTCTACTGGCAAAATACTTGATGTTGCCCCCTTATAAAATACCGATTGAGAAAAACGAGTTTGGCAAACCTCGTCTGCCGGCTTATTACGGCATAGAGTTTAATGTTTCGCATACAGGTGATTTTGCATTGATAGCATTATCAGCGAAGGGTGAGATCGGGGTTGATATCGAATATTGTCATAGAGATGTCAATAATCTTTGGGTGCATGTACTTTCTTCGGAAGAGCGTGCTCAAGGAATCTGGTCGAATAGAAATTTCATTGATCTCTGGGTAATCAAAGAATCCGTATTGAAAGCATTAGGATTCGGGATTTCCGAGCACCTGCCGGCTATTACCGTGCTGCCCAATAATGACGGAAGTTATCGTGTCATACATGATCGACGCGACTGGACGGAAATTAAGGCGTGGTCCATTGAAGCGCCCGCACATTATGCAGCGGCCTTTGCGCTGACAAACCAACATAACTACCTGACAGATAATTGATTTCTATTGTCTTATTTCGAGACGCCATAGAGTTCAAGTGAGAGTTGGATCACGAGAAAGGATCGGCGAGGAAGTATGGTGCTGAGTTATAAAAGTTTTTTGGTGTAAATACATGCAAATTGATTGGGTATAAAAATGAATACAAGATTGATTCCATCCCGCAGTTACCCCGACAATTTCGTTACGCATCTGCAAACACTGGCGCGTGAACGATCGGTTGATACTGCGTTGATTGTTATTAGTGCGGAAAACGAGATACTCGTGGACAAGAAATTTGATTATGCATCACTTGATTTGCAGGTCAGAGCATTGGCCGCGGTAATGCAAAATCATTTTTCACCTGGTGAACGAGCACTACTGCTACTGAACAACGATGAGCACTATGTGATTAGCTTTTTAGCATGCTTGTATACAGGAATCATTGCTGTACCTATTTTTCCCCCGGAGTCTCTGCGGGAAAGGCATTTGGCAAGATTGATCGCGATTGCCGATGATGCACAGGCTAGTTGTATTCTTACCGGTAGTAAGATTCTTCCGCTGATCACCAGTGTGACAACAGCACAGTTTTCCGAAGCAACCATACTTACCGTTGATACGATAGATCAGGCTAACGCACCGCTCTGGGAAGCTTATACCCCGAAGGGGGATGAGATTGCTTTCCTCCAATATACATCCGGATCGACTTCAACACCCAAAGGTGTCATGGTGAGTCATCACAATCTGATGATGAATGCAAAAGCATTTGAAGAAGGGATGTCGATCAATGAAAATGATATATTTGTCAGCTGGTTACCGCTTTACCATGATATGGGATTGATCGGTGGATTATTGCAGCCGATACATCGCGGTATTCCGGCAATATTAATGACCCCCAATTTCTTTATCGAAAAACCCGTGCGCTGGTTAGAGGTTATTTCGCGTTATCGTGCTACGGTCAGTGGCGCTCCCAATTTTGCTTTCCAGCTCTGTGTCGATCGTGTCAGAAGCTCGCAATTGCTGGATATCGATTTATCGACTTGGCGTGTTGCATTCTCAGGGGCGGAACCTGTACGTAGAGAGACCATGCAAGCGTTTATTGAATGTTTCGGCCCGGCTGGTTTTTCAGCGGGTACGATTTATCCCTGCTATGGTTTAGCTGAAGCTACGCTATTTGTAACCGGAGGAGTGCGCGGAGAAGGTATGCAGACGCACGAATTTTCTTCTGAAGCGCTTGCACTGGGACGCGCAGAGTTGGCAACGGAAGGAATGCCTATTGTAGCGTGTGGTTTTCCGGCATCCAATCATTCGATAAAAATCGTCGATCCGGAGAAGCTAATTCCTTTGACGGATGGTAATGTCGGCGAAATATGGGCGGATGGTCCAAGTCTGGCATGTGGTTATTGGAAACGTCCTCAGGAAACTGCGCAAGCCTTTGTGCATACTGAAGGAGCGCGCTGGTTGCGTACAGGTGATCTGGGTTTTATTCACGCTCGCCAGTTATACATTATGGGGCGATGTAAAGATCTCATCATTATTCGCGGGCAAAATATCTATCCACAGGATGTTGAGCTGATTGTCGAGGAAGAAGTGGAAGCCGTTCGGAAAGGACGAGTTGCTGCATTTTCCGTGCAAGCTGTTGAAGGAGAAGGAATCGGCGTCGCCGTTGAGGTATCCCGCAACATGCAGAAACTGATTTCGGCCGAGGCGCTGATTGAGGTGCTGAGTGAAGCAGTCAGTGCAAGCTGTAACGAATCCTTGTCGGTGGCGGTATTGTTAAACCCGGGTGCTTTGCCCAAGACTTCAAGCGGAAAATTACAGCGCACTGCCTGTCGCCAGGGATGGCTTGAGCGTACGCTGGATGCATATGCAATTTATGAATATGGTTATTTTATTCTTGATGGGAAGGAACAATTACCTCAGGCATTGACTGATGAAACAGAAATTGCGGTGGCAGCGGTTTGGGAATCGGTATTAAACCGCACCGTATTGACGCGCAAAGATCATTTTTTTGCAATTGGCGGCAATTCACTGACCGCCATTCAGGTTGCTGCACATATTTCAGAACACTGGTCTATTCAATTTACTCCGCGCAACTTGTTTCACAATCCGCGATTACATGAGTGTGCAGCGGAAATCAAAGATTTTTTATCTTCAAGCTCATCGCAGTCCGCATCGGAGAATCGCATCTTACCTGTGCGGAACAAAGTTAATGCACTGCCTTTATCTTTCGGGCAACAACGATTATGGTTTCTTTGGCAACTCGATTCATTCAGCAATGCCTATAACATTCAACATGCATTACGGTTGTCAGGTGCGCTGGATAAGCGCGCATTTTATGCAAGCATTGATGATTTGATTGAGCGGCATGAATCATTACATACGATTTTTCGTGTTGCAGAAGATGGTGCGGTGGAACAATTCATTCATCCGGAAATACCCAACGTGATTACTGAAATTGATTTACGCGATATCACGATAACAAAACGCGAAGCAGAGGTTGCGAAGGAAGTGCAGAAAATCATCTCGATTCCCTTCGATTTGACGCAGGGTCCATTACTGCGCATCGCCTTAATCCAGTTGACCGAGAACGAGAGCATTTTTGTAATCGTCATGCATCACATCGTTTCGGATGGAGTGTCCGTGCAAATCTTACTGAATGAGCTCGCTTCATTTTATCAGGCGCGTGTACAAGGGAAGTCAGCCGGTCTCGATAATTTACCAATCCAATATGTGGATTACGCAGTTTGGCAACAGGAATGGCTGGAGGCGGGTGAGAAAGATAGGCAGCTTGCTTACTGGCGTGATTACTTAGGTGACGAACATCCGATTCTATTGCTTCCCACCAATCGCGTCAGACAACCGGTCACAAGCTATCAAGCCGGACGTTATAGTTTCGATATGCCTCTTAATGTGCTGAATAAGTTAAGGCAATCGGCGTTACATCGTGGAGCAACCCTTTTTATAACGTTACTGACAGTTTTCCAAGCTTTATTGTTTCGATATACGGGACAACAAGACATCCGTGTGGGTGTTCCGGTAGCCGGCCGTAATCGGATTGAAACATTCCGCTTAATCGGATTTTTCGTTAACACTCAGGTGTTACGGAGTCAACTGGATGGCCGAATGTCACTTGATGAACTCCTGAATCAAACCCGGGAGGCTGCGATTAATGCGCAAAGCTACCAGGATCTTCCTTTTGAGCAATTGGTCGAGGCACTGCATCCTCAGCGTGATTTGCGCCATAGCCCTTTATTTCAGGTGACTTTCAATCACTTATTGAAGGATTATCGTTTTTTTCAGGAATTTTCGGGGCTTGCACTTACCGATTATTCACTTCCCGAACAGTCTGCACAACTCGAGTTGCGGCTTGAGACAATCGAATTACCGGATGGCAGCGTAAATGCCAGTTTTATTTATGCCTACGAGCTTTTCAATTCGTCATGGATTGAGCGATTGGGACAGCATTATCTGCGCATTCTGGAGGCATTGGCAGATTGTCCGACTATGATGATCAGCGATATCGATTTGTTAAGTGAAGAAGATAAGCAACAACTTGAAACTTGGGGAACCCATCGGTCTGATGTATCAGTTTTTCAGCCTGTTCATCAACTAATCGAACATCAGGCAGAGAGTAATCCTAACAGAGTGGCTGTAATCTCGAGTCACATCGAGTTGAGTTATGCGGAACTCAATTGCAGATCAAACCAACTGGCGCATCGACTGATCAGCCTCGGTGTCAGGCCGGAAATGGGGGTCGGTATCGCAATTGAACGTAATTCTATTGAATTGATTATAGGCCTTTTGGCCATCTTGAAGGCAGGTGGGGGCTATGTTCCGCTAGATCCGGAATACCCAACAGAGCGATTGGATTATATGCTTGCAGATAGCGATATTCAGTTTCTACTGACACAAGCGCATATTAAATCAAGGATTCCTCATAAAGAAGGCATAGAAATACTGGCGCTTGAAGCGCTTGATCTGAGCGCTGGGTTGAAAATCAATCCTGAGGTTGCTCTGCACGACCAAAGCTTAGCCTATGTTATTTACACTTCAGGTTCAACCGGTCGGCCCAAAGGGGTTTCGGTCGCGCATGGTCCTTTAGCCATACATTTGAGCGCTATTAAAGAAATTTACGATGTGCGGCCAGGCGATCGTGAATTGATGTTCTTCTCCATGAATTTTGATGCAGCTGCCGAGCAATGGATCACTCCGTTGACACAAGGTGCCGCCTTAGTACTTTCCTCAACCAGTGATTTGGCAGGCGATGGTTTCGTGGATCTGATAGAGAAACATCACATTACCACGCTGCATCTTCCTCCTGCTTATCTGAGAATGCTGTTGCCGTTGATGAATGGAAAAGCGCACTCGGTTCGTACTTGCATAGCGGGTGGGGAGGCATGGTATGTCAACGACGTAATGGCGGTTCGGGATGCGTTTAGGAATGCCCGGCTAGTCAATGCGTATGGTCCTACTGAAACCGTGATTACCCCGGCGGCATGGATTAGTCATGCAGATAAAGATGACCGAATTTGTGTAGAAAGTGAGTATGTTCCAATCGGAGTGCCGGTGGGTGCACGCAACCTATATGTTATGGATGCGCAACTCAATCTTGTGCCGCCAGGTGCGATAGGCGAATTGTATGTGGGTGGAGAAGGATTGGCCCGTGGTTATCTGGGTCGGCCGGCTTTAACCAGCGAGCGCTTTATACCGGATCCGTTTGACTCGCTGGGTGGTCGTCTCTATCGAACAGGTGATTGGGTACGCTGGCGTGAGGAAGGGAAACTGGAATA
Source organism: Nitrosomonas ureae (assembly GCF_001455205.1). Taxonomy (NCBI): domain Bacteria; kingdom Pseudomonadati; phylum Pseudomonadota; class Betaproteobacteria; order Nitrosomonadales; family Nitrosomonadaceae; genus Nitrosomonas; species Nitrosomonas ureae. The sequence goes on along the minus strand of NZ_CP013341.1, from coordinate 2,840,886 downwards.
TCTGGGTCGCGTCGACCAGCAAATCAAGATTCGGGGTTTCCGTGTAGAGTTGGGCGAAATTGAAGCGCAAATACTTGCCCAAACCGGCGTGCGCGAAGTGGCGGTGTTAGCGCAAGAGGGTCATGGCGGCTTACGTTTAGTTGCTTATTTGGCGCCGCATAACGGCGTGCAGCTGAGTTCAGCGTTGCTAAAAACTTCGCTAGCAGCGACTCTTCCCGAATATATGATTCCCAGTTTGTTTGTTTTTCTAGAAGTTTTGCCGCTCAATCCCAACGGAAAAATAGACCGGAAGGCACTGCCTTTACCGGAGCAATATGACAAAACCGATTACGAACCGCCTGTTAATGCACTGGAAACGGTTATAGCCGAGATCTGGTCGGATGTCCTGGGAATTCCTCAAGTGGGATTGCAAAACAATTTTTTTGATCTCGGAGGCCATTCGTTATTGTTGATCAAGGTCAAGCAAAAACTGGAAGAACGCTTAAATATTCACATAGCGATCATAGATCTTTTCAAATATACCACTGTAGCAAGCTTGGCAAAATTTGTTAATCAGGGAGATACCAGGAATGCATCTCTACAGCGTCACCGGGAGCGAGCGCAGCGGCAACGTAGCACTTTTATTCAACGAAAACAAAAAGCAGAGAGGATACATTGATGCATAGTGCTGAAGAATCGCAGGAAAACACAGAGCTTGATATTGCAATCATTGGTATGGCGTGTCGTTTTCCCGGCGCGGGCGATATCGAGTCTTTTTGGCATAATCTGCGCGAGGGGATTGAATCCATCAATTTCTTTACCGATGAGGAATTGCTTTCACGCGGCGTATCTTCCGAGGTTATTAATGACCCTCTGTACATAAAGGCAGGCGCTCAACTCAAGGATGTCGATCTCTTTGATGCTTCTTTTTTTGGCTATACCCCACGTGAAGCCGCAGAAACAGACCCACAGCATCGGATTTTTCTTGAAGTGGCATGGCAAGCCTTGGAAGACGCAGGCTACGATGCATCAAGGTACGCCAATCCGATTGGCGTATATGCGGGATGCGGCGTAAACACTTATCTGTTAATGAATCTAATGGCTGGCGGCAGTATGTCAGATATGCAGGATATTTCTGCATTACAAGGCCTTATGAATGGCAATAATAAGGATTCCATGACCACCACGGTTGCCTATAAGCTCAACTTGCGGGGACCGGGTATTACCGTTCAAACAGCGTGCTCCACTTCTCTCGCAGCAACGCATGTGGCTTGTCGAGGCTTACTCAATCATGAAGCCGATATGGCCCTTGCGGGTGGGGTATGGGTAAATTTATTGCACGGCGAAGGGGGCTATCATTACCAACCGGGCGCCATCCTTTCACCGGACGGTCATTGCCGCGCTTTTGATGCTAAGGCTGCGGGAACAGTGATAGGAAGCGGCGTGGGTGTGGTGGTACTGAAGCGATTGACGGATGCTTTGGCTGATGGCGATACCATCCATGCGGTGATTAAAGGCTCCGCGATCAATAACGATGGTTCCGCTAAAGCCGGCTATACCGCTCCCAGTATTGAAGGGCAGGCGGAAGTCATACTGGCCGCTCAGGCCAATGCAGGTATTTCTGCGGACACCATCAGCTATGTTGAAGCGCATGGCACCGGCACAACGATCGGTGATCCGATCGAGATTGCAGCATTGACGCAGGCTTTCCGGGAGAGCACCGACAAGCGGGGTTTCTGCGGTATCGGTTCAGTCAAGACGAATGTAGGTCATCTGGATGCAGCTGCAGGCGTTGCGGGTTTGATTAAAACAGCGCTTGCTCTGAAATATCGGACCCTACTCCCCAGTTTGAATTTCGAGCAGCCCAATTCACAAATAGACTTTTCTTCGAGTCCGTTTTATGTCAATACCGAGAATAAGGTCTGGCCGGATGGTTCAACTCCCCGTCGCGCAGGCGTCAGTTCGTTTGGTATCGGCGGAACCAATGTACACATGGTGGTTGAAGAAGCGCCAGCGAGCAATCCATCGGGAGCTTCGCGCGACTGGCAAACGCTGATGGTTTCGGCTAGAAGCCCAAGCGCACTGGAGACAGCGATGACTCGCTTGCAAAGTCACCTGACTATTCATCCGGAACAAGCGTTAGCTGACGTTGCCTATACGTTTCAAGTCGGGAGAAAGCATTTTTCTTATCGGGCGATTGCATTATGCCGGAGTCGTGAAGAGGCACTAAACCTGATGCAGAACCGGAATGAAGATTGCTTCATGACACAACAAGTAGCATTTGAGAACCGCCCGGTCACATTTCTTTTTCCCGGACAGGGAGCACAATATGTCGATATGGCTCGCGATCTCTATCGAAATGAGTTGGTTTTTCGCCAGGAACTTGATCGTTGCATTGATCTGCTTAAACCATATCTTGATTTTGATCTATTCACAATACTGTTTCCTGATAGCAATGAAGAAGATCGCGTTTTGGCTTCAGTGCGGCTTGAGCAAACTGAAGTTACGCAACCTGCATTGTTTGTAATTGAATACGCTTTGGCCAAACTATGGATGTCATGGGGCATTCAACCCACATCGATGATAGGTCATAGTGTGGGTGAATATGTCGCAGCTTGCCTGGCCAATGTGTTTTCCTTGGAAGATGCGGTGCAATTAGTGGCGATGCGTGGACGCTTGTTGCAGCAAGTGGACAAGGGCGCAATGCTGGCTGTCATGCTGCCCGAAGACAAACTCATGACAATGATCACTGAAGATTGCGATCTGGCAGCAGTCAATGGACCGGAGCTTTGTGTTCTATCTGGTTCTATTGCGGCTATTGATGCGATTGAAAAAAATCTGATCCAGCAAGAGATCGTGTGCCGGCGATTACATGTTTCGCATGCTTTTCATTCCAGAATGGTGGAGCCCATAATTCCGGCTTTTGTTGATCTGATGGCCAAAGTTGAGTTGCGTCGCCCCACGATTCCATTTTTCTCAAACCTAAGCGGAAATTGGATTACTGCTCAAGAAGCTACGGATCCCGATTACTGGGGGCGGCATTTGCGTGGAACGGTGCGTTTTAATAATGGCCTGCAACAGTTGCTGAGTAATCAGGAGCAAGTTTTTCTCGAAGTGGGCCCAGGAGAAACATTGATTACATTAGCTCAGCGCCATCCTTCAGCAAAGCCTGAGCAATTGATGGTTTCCTCGTTACCCCATCCGAACAAAAATCATGATGCCCAGAAACACTTGTATCTCAGTCTTGGCAAGCTTTGGTTAAACGGACTATCCATCGATTGGGAGAGTTACTATGCCCATGAACGTCGCCGCCGTGTTTCACTGCCGACCTATCCATTTGAACGGCAATCCTATTGGATTAAACCGGAAAAACAGGGAGAGCAAGTCTCGCATACTGTAAAAGCGCATATACGCTCAATCAATGATTGGTTTTATGTGCCTTCATGGCGGCGTGCTGAGAAACTTGAGTTTGGAAATCCTTTCCCTGGGACTGCGGGGTATTGTTTGATTTTCAAGAATGAGAATATGCTTGGCGCTGCTTTAGTGGAGCAACTATTGATTTATGGCGTTAAGCTTATCACGGTTTCTGCTGGCTCTGAATTCCATCGCGAAAATGAACATGGCTACATCATACGCCCTGATGATAAAAATGATTTTGATCGGCTGCTGCAGGATATTCGTGATGAGAGAAAGTCAATTCAGCACATTTTCTATTGCTGGAGCTTAAGCTCGAACGCTGAAGTTTTGACTCAGGCAGAAAGCTTGGCAAGATATTTTTACAGTCTGCTTTATCTTGTCAAAGCATTAGAAAATAACCAATCCAATGTTCTTTCGGGTGAGCGAACGGAAATTACTATCGTAACCAATCAGTTTTCGGATGTCACGGGTAATGAAACATTATGCCCGGAGAAAGCATTGTTAACAGGACCCTGTAAGGTCATTCCGCAAGAGCATTCTTATCTGGATTGCCGTCTGATTGATGTTGAATTACCGGTGCCGGGCAGTGTTGCCGAATCACGGCTGGTTGAGCAGATTCTCGCCGAATCACAAGCGAATAATGATAATTCAATGATCGCTTATCGAGGTCCGCACCGCTGGGTTCAATTTTTTGAATCCGCTCAATATTCCACATCTGCACTCAACCGATTTAAACCTGGCGGAGTTTATTTTATTACGGGCGGATTAGGAGGCATCGGTTTGACACTGGCGGAATATTTAGCGCGGAAATTCCAGGCTAAATTGGTGTTACTGGGACGTTCTCCGGTTCCACCTCGCGAGAGCTGGTCAGAAGTTTTGTCTGCAACCCATAAAGACAGTGCTGTGTATCACAAAATAGAAAGCATCAGGAAACTTGAGGAACTGGGTGCCAAAGTGCTGGTGGTCAATGCGGATGTTGCAAATTTAACGGAATTGAAAGCAGCTGTAGCGCAGGCAAGGCATGACTTTGGCGTCATCAATGGCGTTATTCATACTGCAGGTGAAGTGAGCAATGGGTTAATGTCTTTAAAAACGGAAGAGACGATTGCGCGGGTACTGGGACCAAAGGTGCAAGGGATGCAGGCGTTGCAAGCGATATTCAAGGACGATTCGCTGGATTTCATGCTGTTATGCTCTTCACTGGCAACGATGGCGGGCGGCCTTAATAAAGTTGATTATTGTGCGGCCAACGCTTATTTGGATGCGGTTGCTCATTCTGCCTACCGTGAACATGCATATCCTGTCATTTCGATTAATTGGGACAGTTGGCGCGAAGTCGGCATGGCTGCAAATATGGAGATGCCTGATGGTATAGGAATTGCGCCGAAAGAAGGCGCAGAGATATTTGAGCGTATTGTGAATGGTCCGAATATTCCTCAAGTTATCGTTTCGACGCTCGATTTGCAGGCTCGATTGAGCCAAACCCAGCAGGATCTTCTTGCTCAGCCTTTTGCCTTTACACCCCCTACGCATAAAGTCGGAAGATTCTCAAGACCTATGCTACAGACTACTTTTAAATCACCCGAAAGTGAACTGGAAATAAGCATCGCTGAAATTTGGCAGAGTTTGCTGGGAATAGAAGCCATTGGCGTTGATGATAATTTATTCGAACTGGGGGGCGATTCGTTGCTGGGAATACAGTTGCTGTCCAGAGTAAGAGCAGGTTTTTCTGTGGATTTGCATCCGGCCGATTTTTTCAGATCGCCCACCATTACTGCTCTGGCGGCACTGGTCGAAACTAAACTGCTTGATGAAATCGAATATTCTTGATAATGAAAAACAATAAAGACCTTACCCAGAGACGAGCTCGTCTGACGCCAGAGCAGCAACAGCGACTGAAACAGCGGCTTCAAATAAATAGTGACCGGGCGCACCAGAAATCCACCCTTGCACGCCGCCATGCCAGCGAATCTGCACTTGTTTCCTATGCCCAGCATCGGCATTGGTTTTTATGGCAACTGGATCCGCAAAGCACGGCATACCACCTAAGCGGCGTGCTGCGCCTGCTGGGGAAGCTGAATGCTGAAGCATTGCAAGTCAGTTTTCAGGCACTGGTAGCGCGGCATGAATCGTTGCGCACGGTTTTTCGAGCTAATGCAGAAGGACTGCCGGAGCAGATCATAGAATCGGAAGGTAAATTTGAACTGACAATGATCAGTTTGTGCGATTTACCGGCAGAGCAGCGCGCCCAACGCGCGCGTGACGAAGCGATGCGGATCAACGCAACACCGTTTGATTTGACGCAAGGCCCTTTATTGCGCGTTGCCTTGATTCAGATTGCGGCAGAAGAACATCATCTGGTGGTTGTGATGCATCACATTATTTCCGATGCCTGGTCCAATCGCATTATCATCGACGAATTTGCCGCGTGCTATCGTGCACACATTGAAGGGGAGCCGTTACTGCTGCCAGAACTTCCGATTCAATATGCCGACTATGCGCAATGGCAGCGCAACTGGCTGGAAGCAGGAGAGAAAGATCGTCAATTAATATACTGGCGCAATCAGTTAGGTGCAGAGCATCCGGTATTGCAGTTGCCGACGGACTATGCGCGTTCGTCGAACAGCAGTTACCGGGCGGCACAGCATGATTTCACTTTGCCCGATTCATTGGCAACCCGCTTGCAATGCCAGGCGCAGGATCGGGGAGCAACGCTGTTCATGATGTTGCTCGCCGGTTTTCAGGCATTGTTGCACCGCTACACCGGTCAAGGCGACATTCGCGTCGGAGTGCCGATTGCCAATCGTCACCGGGCGGAAATAGAAAATGTTGTGGGCTTGTTTGTGAATACTCAGGTATTGCGCAACATCATCGATAGCCGCATGCCGCTGAGCATGATACTTGAGCAATCCCGTAAGGCCGCTTTGGGTGCGCAGGCATATCAGGACTTACCGTTTGAGGAGCTGGTTGAAGCGCTGCAACCGGAACGCAGCCTGAATCAGAATCCACTGTTCCAGGTCATGTTCAATTACTTGCGCGAGGACTATCGCGCGCTGCAGCAACTGCCCGGTTTGACGGTTGAAGAATATCAACCCGGGGAGCGGGGGGCACAATTCGAATTGACGCTGGATATCGTGGAAAGGCCGGAAGGTCGGATTGATGCGCGCTTTACTTACGCCGCCGAACTGTTTGAAGCGGAGACAATCAAGCGATTAAGCGAACATTACTTAAAAGTTTTGGAACAACTGGCTGAATGTCCGCAACGATGTGTAGGTGACATCACGTTATTAAGTGTGAATGAATGGGAGCAGCTGAAGAACTGGGGAGTGAACGAACGGCGTTATGCCAATACTGAGCCCGTGCATCGACTGATCGAACATCAGGTGGCAGTTCATCCTGATTCGATTGCACTTATTTTTGCTGATACCGAGCTCAGCTATGCAGAGCTGAACTGTCGCGCGAACCGGCTGGCGCACCGACTTATCGCGCTGGGCGTTAAGCCGGAAATCCGTGTGGGGATTGCGGTTGAGCGTTCAATCGAGATGATCGTGGGTCTGCTCGCAACACTCAAGGCGGGCGGTGCGTATGTGCCACTGGATCCGGATTACCCGCAGGATCGTTTGAATTACATGGCGATGGATAGCGGTATTGAGCTACTGCTGACACAAAGCCATATCAGACAGAAAATTCCACTGCTTGCAGAGTGTGAAATACTGGAACTGGATAGGCTTGACCTGGCAAAAGAACCGGAACACAACCCCAAAATCAATTTGCACGGCGAACACCTCGCCTACATCATTTATACCTCGGGCTCCACCGGTAAACCAAAGGGCGTGGCCGTGCGCCATCATGCATTGGGTCACTTCATAATGAGTATGCTTGAGTCGCCTGGTATGGAAGCTGGTAATACGTTGATATCGGTTACTGCATTTTCATTTGATATCGCCGGATTGGAAATTTATCTGCCTTTAAGTACAGGCGCCCGATTAGTGCTGGCATCCCGGACAATAACCCAGGATGGACCCAAGCTCGTGCGCTTACTCAAAACTTACCTGCCAAATGTATTTCAATCGACACCGGCTGGGTGGCGCGTACTACTGGCAGCAGGGTGGAAAGGTTTGCAGGAAGGAAACCACTTATCTCTGAAATGCTTATGCGGTGGAGAAGCGTTATCAATCGACCTGGTTGATCAGTTGCGGGCATTGAATGTTGAATTGTGGAACATGTACGGGCCCACTGAAACAACTATTTGGTCAATCATTGGAAAAATCAATCAAAGAGTGACAACGCTTGGTGCGCCCATTGCCGCTACCCGGTTGTTCATTCTCGACACTCAACTGAATCCGGTTTGTTGCGGTATGCCAGGAGAATTATATCTCGGCGGTGAAGGACTTGCGCGGGGTTATTACAATAACCCGGGTTTAACTGCGCAACGATTTATAGCTGATCCATTCAATGAGAAAGGGGAGCGGCTTTACCGTACGGGAGATCTGGCGAGATGGCGATCAGATGGGCAGATAGAATATCTGGGGCGCCTGGATCATCAGATTAAGATCAGAGGTTTTCGTATCGAGTTGGGTGAAATTGAAGCGCAACTGCTGCTACAACCGCAAATCCGGGAAGCGGTGGCGGTAACAAAAGAGAGGCTGGGTAGCATAAGGCTGGTTGCCTACATTTCTTGTCGAGAAGGAAGCACGATAAATACGGCTGAACTGCGCGATGCACTGGCAAAATCCCTACCGGATTATATGATTCCGTCAGCAATAGTTATATTGGAAAACCTACCACTGAATGCGAACGGCAAGGTGGAGCGCAAACTTTTACCCGATCCGGAATTGATCGACATGAACCTGTATGAAGAACCGCAGGGCGAAGTGGAAGAAGCATTGGCGGCAATCTGGAAAGAAGTATTAGGTCTTCATCTAGTGGGACGCAATGACCATTTCTTTGAGCTGGGAGGACATTCTTTGTCGATTTTGCAAGTTCAGCAGAAGTTACAGGCCATGAGGCGGATTACATTACCATTGCGAGCCTATTTTGAGCATCCTCTTTTGAGAGAAATTGCTGCGATGGTACAAGCGCAGAGTGCTCCAATTGCCGAAGAACGCAACACATTGGATGAAATGGCAGAAATAATTGATTTATTGGAGAATTGATTGGAATTGAATAAACAAGATATTGCTAAACGGTTCTGTGCGCTTTCAGTTGAGAAACAAAAAGCCTTTCTCAATACCTTGAAGGAACGGGGAATTGATTTCTCCTTGCTTCCTATCGTCCGGCAATCCCTGGAAAATTCTCCTATTCTTTCCTATGCCCAGCATCGGCATTGGTTTTTATGGCAACTGGATCCGCAAAGCACGGCATATCACCTAAGCGGCGTGCTGCGCCTGCTGGGGAAGCTGAATGCTGAAGCATTGCAAGTCAGTTTTCAGGCACTGGTAGCGCGGCATGAATCGTTGCGCACGGTTTTTCGAGCTAATGCAGAAGGACTGCCGGAGCAGATCATAGAATCGGAAGGTAAATTTGAACTGACAATGATCAGTTTGTGCGATTTACCGGCAGAGCAGCGCGCCCAACGCGCGCGTGACGAAGCGATGCGGATCAACGCAACACCGTTTGATTTGACGCAAGGCCCTTTATTGCGCGTTGCCTTGATTCAGATTGCGACGGAAGAACATCATCTGGTGGTTGTGATGCACCATATTATTTCCGATGCCTGGTCCAATCGCATTATCATCGACGAATTTGCCGCGTGCTATCGTGCACACATTGAAGGGGAGCCGTTACTGCTGCCAGAACTTCCGATTCAATATGCCGACTATGCGCAATGGCAGCGCAACTGGCTGGAAGCAGGAGAGAAAGATCGTCAATTAATATACTGGCGCAATCAGTTAGGTGCAGAGCATCCGGTATTGCAGTTGCCGACGGACTATGCGCGTTCGTCGAACAGCAGTTACCGGGCGGCACAGCATGATTTCACTTTGCCCGATTCATTGGCAACCCGCTTGCAATGCCAGGCGCAGGATCGGGGAGCAACGCTGTTCATGATGTTGCTCGCCGGTTTTCAGGCATTGTTGCACCGCTACACCGGTCAAGGCGACATTCGCGTCGGAGTGCCGATTGCCAATCGTCACCGGGCGGAAATAGAAAATGTTGTGGGCTTGTTTGTGAATACTCAGGTATTGCGCAACACCATCGATAGCCGCATGCCGCTGAGCATGATACTTGAGCAATCCCGTGAGGCCGCTTTGGGTGCGCAGGCATATCAGGACTTACCGTTTGAGGAGCTGGTTGAAGCGCTGCAACCGGAACGCAGCCTGAATCAGAATCCACTGTTCCAGGTCATGTTCAATTACTTGCGCGAGGACTATCGCGCGCTGCAGCAACTGCCCGGTTTGACGGTTGAAGAATATCAACCCGGGGAGCGGGGGGCGCAATTCGAATTGACGCTGGATATCGTGGAAAGGCCGGAAGGCCGGATTGACGCACGCTTTACTTACGCCGCCGAACTGTTTGAAGCGGAGACAATCAAGCGATTAAGCGAACATTACTTAAAAGTTCTGGAACAACTGGCTGAATGTCCGCAGCGATGTGTAGGTGACATCACGTTATTAAGTGTGAATGAATGGGAGCAGTTGAAGAACTGGGGAGTGAACGAACGGCGTTATGCCAATACTGAGCCCGTGCATCGACTGATCGAACATCAGGTGGCAGTTCATCCTGATTCGATTGCACTTATTTTTGCTGATACCGAGCTCAGCTATGCAGAGCTGAACTGTCGCGCGAACCGGCTGGCGCACCGACTTATTGCGCTGGGCGTTAAGCTGGAAACCCGTGTGGGGATTGCGGTTGAGCGTTCAATCGAGATGATCGTGGGTCTGCTCGCAACGCTCAAGGCGGGCGGTGCGTATGTGCCACTGGATCCGGATTACCCGCAGGATCGTTTGAATTACATGGCGATGGATAGCGGTATTGAGCTACTGCTGACACAAAGTCATATCAGACAGAAAATTCCACTGCTTGCAGAGTGTGAAATACTGGAACTGGATAGGCTTGACCTGGCAAAAGAACCGGAACACAACCCCAAAATCAATTTGCACGGCGAACACCTCGCCTACATCATTTATACCTCGGGCTCCACCGGTAAACCAAAAGGCGTAGCCGTGGAACATGGAGCATTGGCAATGCATGTGCAAGCCATCGGCGAGCTTTATGAGATGACAACGGAAGATCGTGAATTGCAATTTGCCTCGATAAATTTTGATGGTGCGCATGAACGCTGGCTGGTACCGCTGGCCTTTGGTTCAGCACTAATGCCGCGCGATAATGATTTCTGGTCTGTTGAACGTACTATTTCTGAGATTGCCAAGCATCGAATTACTGTCGCTTGCTTTACACCGGGCTACTTGCAGCAACTGGCAGAGTTTTCCGGCAATGCGGGGCAAAATTTGCCAATTCGTTCCTATACTGTTGGTGGCGAGGCAATGAGCCGTACCAGTTTTAACTTTATACAGGAAACACTCCGCCCTCCACGCATCATCAACGGTTATGGTCCTACCGAAACAGTTATCACGCCCTTAATTTTTAAGGCGTATCCAGGAACCCAGTTCGATTCAAGCTATATGCCGATTGGTTCACGTGTCGGTGATCGTACGGCCTATATTCTAGATGCAGAATTTAATCTGGTGCCACAGCAAGTGAGTGGAGAATTGTATCTTGGCGGGACAGGGCTTGCGCGCGGTTACCTGAATAAAGCCGGCTTAACAGCCGAGCGTTTTATAGCGAACCCTTTTGATGCGGAGGGAAGCCGTTTATACCGAACGGGTGATTTGGCACGCTGGCGAAAGGATGGACAGATTGAATATCTGGGGCGCGTGGATCATCAGGTGAAGGTGAGAGGTTTTCGCATTGAATTGGGGGAAGTTGAAGCGCAGTTGCAGTTACAGCCTGATGTCAGGGAAGCGATAGTAGTGGCGAAGGAAGGGCCCGGCGGCGTGCGTCTGGTCGCCTATGTTTCGCTACACGCCGGGTATGCGAGCGATGCTGCCACGGTGCGTGAATCCCTTGGGAATACATTGCCGGATTACATGATTCCATCGGCGATCATTGTGCTGGAAAGTTTGCCGCTGAATGCGAACGGCAAGGTGGATCGCAAGTTGTTGCCGGAGCCTGAATTTCTCAGTACGGATCAATATGAAGCGCCTCACGGGGAAATAGAAGAGACATTGGCGGCAATCTGGCAGGAAATTCTGCGTATCGACCGCATAGGGCGCAACGATAATTTTTTCGAGCTAGGGGGCGATTCGATTCTCAGTTTGCAGATTGTCACCAAAGTGCGCCGTGCAGGCTGGAAAATCACGCCGCGGCAACTATTCGAGCGGCAAACGATAGCTGCTCTGGCGGTATTGACCAAACCGGTGGATACGGTTGCCGGGGTTATTCATGAGCAGGCTGTTTCTACGGGTGAGCCCATTCCCATGCTGCCCATACAGCTTGAGTTTTTTACACAGCAAATACCTTCGCGGCATCATTGGAATCAGGCCATGCCGTTGAGAATCCGGCAATCTCTCAATGCGCTGTCACTGGAGCAAGCACTAAAGGCGATTGTTCAACATCATCGAGCGCTACGTTTTTGTTATGAGGAACAGGTTGATGGTCGGTGGATGCAAATTCCCACGGAATCAATATCGCAAGACCTGCTGTGGAAGCGGCATGCCACTCATACGGAACAATTAATCGCGCTCTACAACGAAGCGCAGCGTAGCCTGAATTTGCAGCAAGGCCCGTTGATTCGGGGCATGCTCGTTGATATGGCTGATCATACCCAGCGGTTGTTGCTGGTTATTCATCATTTGGTGATTGACGGTGTTTCCTGGCGCATTCTGATGGAGGATCTGGAAACTGCTTACACTCAGGCGTTGCGCGGTGAAACGATTATCCTGCCTGAGAATACCAGTGACTATTCCATCTGGACTCAGCGGCTGCAACAGTATGCGCTTAATCATGCAGCTGAATATGCTTATTGGCAGAATCTGGCAAATATCTCCACTGATCTGCCTTGTGATTTTCCGCAAGGCTCAAAGCGCATGCAATGCTATCAGAAAATCACGATAAACTTGAATCAGGAACAGACTCAAGCTTTACTCAAAGATGCGCCGACTGCTTATCGCACACAAGTCAACGACCTGCTCCTTGCCGCACTGGGTAATGCGTTATGTCACTGGAGCGGTTATAAGGAAATTCTGGTTGATCTCGAAGGTCATGGGCGAGAGGATCTCTACCCTGAAATTGATCTTTCGCGCACGATCGGATGGTTTACATCCATTTTTCCAGTAATACTGAGCGCATCGGGAGATCTGGCTCAGAGAATCAAGCAGACGAAAGAATATTTGCGGTGCATACCGAATAAAGGGTTAGGTTATGGTCTGTTTAAATACTATGGCACCGAGGAGCAACGGCAAATTCTAGCCGAACTGCCAAGGGCGCAAGTAGTATTTAATTATCTGGGTCAATTTGACGCCAATTTCGCGGAAGATACACTCTGGACGCTGGCCGATGAATCCGTCGGTGAATCGATGGATGCCGGCGTTCTAAAGCAGCATGATCTATTGATTAACAGTCATATATACGATGGCAAGTTTTGTTTGGAAGTAAGTTACAGCGAAGCGCGATATCTTAAAAAGACGATAGAAGCATTTGTAAATTCGTTTATGGCTGAGCTCGAAGACGTGATTGCGCATTGCGGAGGAGATGTTAGGGGTGTCACGCCGTCTGATTTTCCCTTGATTCAAATAACTCAGGACGAATTGGACATTTTACCGATACCTGTTGCGCAGCTCGATGATCTTTATCCGTTATCGCCGATGCAAACCGGGATGTTGTTCCATAGCGTATTTGATGCGGATGAGGATGTTTATCTGAATCAATTGCGGGCGGATGTGGAGCATTTGGATGTGGAACGCTTCAAAGCTGCCTGGCAGGCTGCGATAGATCGGCACGAGATATTGCGTACCGGTTTTGTTCAGGAAGGAAAGACCCCCTTGCAATGGGTGGCCAAAATCGCCGAGCTGCCATTCGTGGTGCATGACTGGCGCGATCTGAATACTCACTCTCAAGCGACCTGGCAGCAGGATCTTGATGCATTGGCACGATCAGAACACATACTGGGTATTGATTTAACTAAACCGCCGCTTGTTCGTATTGTCATCTTGCGCCTCGCTGATAATCGCTATCACGTCATCATGACGATTCATCATCTTTTATTGGATGGCTGGAGTACTTCTCAGCTGATGGGGGAGGTACTGCGGCAGTATAGTGGTGAAACATTATCATCGCCTCGCGCCCGGTATCGGGATTTTATCGAATGGTTAAATGGCCGCGATCAGAATAAATCAGAAATATATTGGCAGAAGCGGTTGCATGATATTACCGAGCCGACAAGATTGGCCAATGTGATTTCCATGCCTGTAAGAAATATAGGTTATCAAGAGTATGTGCACCCACTTGACCGAGCTATTGGTAACAAACTGATTCATTTTGCAAAACGTGAGCGTATCACGGTAAATACTTTGCTACAGGCTGGCTGGGCTTTGTTGCTGGGACACTATACAGGTCAGCAAATAGTTACCTTTGGAGTGACGGTAGCCGGTAGGCCATCGGATTTGCTCGCAGCGGATCAGATTCTCGGGCTCTTTATCAACACCTTGCCGGTGAGTGTCGAACTTCGGCCTGAACTGACCGTGGGTAGCTGGTTACGTGATTTACAAGCGCAAAACCTGGCTTCACGCGAACACGAGCATACGCCTTTATATGAAATTCAACGCTGGGGAGGGCAAAGCGGGCAAGGGTTGTTTGATAGTATTTTAGTCTTTGAGAACTATCCGATCGATGAGACATTCAAGCAATATACACCTGGAGGACTTATTTTCTCTGATGTCAGGGGACTAGAGGCTACCAATTATCCAATGACAGTTTCGGTCATAGAAAGCGAGGGATTAAGTTTGCACTATGGATATGATCGGCAGTTCTTTTCAGAAATAACCGTCACTCGCATCGCGACCCAGATCGAACAATTGCTTGAAAAGATTACTCATGGCGAAAACAAATGCTTGCATGACATTACGCTTTTAGGTGAAGCGGAATGGAAACAGCTAAAAGATTGGGGAATCAACGACCAGCGTTATAACTGTAATGAGCCCGTGCATTGTTTGTTTGAGCAACAAGTAAATAAGCAACCTGAAACAATAGCACTCATTCTTGATGACGTACAACTCAGCTACGCGCAATTGAACGAGTGTGCAAATCGATTGGCACACCGGCTGATTGCGCTGGGAGTCAAGCCGGAAAGTCGGGTAGGAATTGCCGTTGAACGTTCGACCGACATGGTAATCGGATTATTGGCGACGCTCAAGACAGGTAGCGCGTATGTGCCGCTTGATCCGGATTATCCGCAGGAGCGGTTAAATCATATGATTATAGACAGTGCAATTGAATTGCTGTTAACTCAAAGCCCGCTGCGGAACCGGATTCCTCATTCTGTAGAGTGTAATATCCTGGAGTTGGATAGGCTGGATCTGATCGACTATCCGGATACCAATCCCTATGTGAGGCTGCATGATGAACATCTGGCTTATATCATTTATACCTCCGGTTCTACCGGAAAACCTAAAGGCGTCGGCGTTGCTCATCATGCATTGGCTGAACATACATATGTTGCCATTGATTTCTTCAAACTGTGCAGCACAGACCGGATGCTGCAATTCTCCACGATCAATTTTGATGGTTTCATCGAGCAACTTTTCCCTCCTTTATGCGCCGGCGCAGCCATTGTGTTACGGGGCTCCCAGTTATGGGATAGTGATATGTTTTACCGTGAATTGATGGATAAACAGATCACCGTTGCCGATCTCACTACAGCTTACTGGTTTTTGCTCGTGCAAGATTTTGCCAAGCGAGGACTGCGCGATTACGGCTCGTTGCGGCAAGTGCACGCGGGTGGCGAGGCCATGTCTCCGGAAGGAATCAAAGCTTGGCGGCAAGCCGGTATGGCTGGAATCACCTTGTTGAACACCTATGGACCTACAGAAGCGGTTGTTACCGCGACGGTTGCTGATTGTGGTGAGAATAAATCCGTCGATAATTTCGACTCAACTCAAGTGACAATCGGGAAACCTTTACCAGCACGACGCATTTATTTACTCGATGCTAATTTGGCACCCGTTATATGCGGTGTTCCCGGTGAATTGTGTATCGGTGGCGAGCTGCTCGCACGGGGTTATCTCAATCAACCTGCATTAACTGCGGAGCGGTTTATCGCAGATCCTTTTGATAGCAAAGGAGGGCGGCTTTACTGTACCGGTGATCTGGCCAGATGGCGAGCGGACGGACAAATTGAATATCTGGGACGTTTGGATCATCAGGTTAAAATCAGAGGATTTCGCATTGAATTAGGTGAAGTTGAATCCCAGTTGCTGTTACAGCCGGGAATCAGAGAGGCCATTGTGGTGGTGAAGGAAGGATCGAACGGAGCAAAGCTTGCCGCGTATGTATCCCCGCATGCAGGGATAACGATCGATACAACCGAGCTAAAAGAAACGCTGATGCAATCTTTGCCGGACTATATGATTCCTGCGGTATTTGTCGTGTTAGCGGGTTTGCCATTGAACGCGAATGGTAAGGTTGCCCGAAACTTGCTACCCGAACCTGAATTTGTCGGCACAAGTCAATATGAAGCGCCGCAGGGAGAAGTGGAAGAGGCGCTGACGGCCATTTGGATGGAGGTATTGGGTATCAGACGAATCGGGCGGAATGATAACTTCTTCGAGTTGGGTGGAGATTCTATCCTGAGCTTGCAGATTGTTACGCAAGCACGCCGAATAGGATGGAAGTTTTCACCGCGGCAATTGTTTGAACAACAGACGATTGCCGCATTGGCGCAGGTGACAGAAGCAGTGTCAGAACCTATGGCTGATGAATCGCAATCTGATCGCGGTTATCTGAAAGATTATCTCGATGAAAAAATCATAGCAGCACTGCCATTCGGTAATAACGAAATAGAAGATATTTATCCGTTGTCGCCGATACAGGAAGGGATGTTATTTCATACCTTGGAAGCGCCTGGTACCGGTCTTTATGTAACTCAAGCCAGCGTTGAGGTGGAAGGGCTTGATGCTGCGCGCTTGGAACAGGCTTGGCAGGCAATGATTGCCCGGCATCCGATATTGCGCACCGCTTTTTTATGGCGAGCAGGGCTTGCCCGCCCATTGCAGATTGTTCTCAAGCAGGCAGCAATGTCAGCTCATCACTTGGATTGGCGCGAAAAGGAACTTAAGGAGGAACAAATTACCGCTTATGCTGATCAGGAGTTGAAACGTGAATTTGATTTTCTCAATCCACCGCTGGCGCGATTAAGCCTGATCAGAATCGACGAAAATCGACACCAACTGATATGGACTAAACACCATATATTGTTGGATGGTTGGAGTGATTCCATACTAATCAGTGATTGGTTGCGTTGTTACAATGGTGAAAAGCTTGCACCGGTTGGTCCCGATTACGGTGCTTATGTGCACTGGCTGGAAAAACAGGATAAGCAGGCTTCACAACATTTCTGGCAAGCTGAACTCAGTGGCATTGAAGGATCGACCTTCTTGTCGCAATCCGTTACCAAGGCGGTTAATAAAGAGGATCGCCCGGAATTTGCTCAGATTTATACGCGACTGAGTGTCGAGGAAACACGTTCATTGCAAATTTTTGCGCAACAAACACATATCACATTGAATACTTTTGTCCAGGCCGCATGGGCATTATTGTTGCAGCGATATACGGGGAAACAGACGGTTGTTTTTGGGGCCACGGTGTCAGGTCGGCCACTGGGGTTATCTAAAGCGGATGAAATAGTTGGATTATTTATCAACACGATTCCTATCCCAGTAGAGCGGCATAGCAATCTAACGGTCAGTGAATATTTAAACGTATTGCAGAAAACCAATGCGCGCTTGCGCGATTACGAGCACACGTCGCTGGCAGATATTCAGCGCTGGGCGGGATTCTCCGGCCAGCCGTTGTTCGACAGCATTGTCGTATTCGAAAATTACCCGATTAACGCAGCCTTACGTGATACTGAATCATATGGATTGCGCTTTGGCGCAATGCAAGGCAAGGGATTGACAGGATATACGATGGATTTGCAGGTGATTGTCGAGGATACGTTGGAAATAGAATACTCATACGCTTGCAATGATCTCACCGATCAATTTGTACTAGCTCTGCGTAATCATATGGAACTGTTGATGCGGGAAATGATGAGCGATCCGCTGCGAATTGTTGGAGAACTGGGGTGGCTGGAAAAACATGAGTTTGATCGATTATTTCTTCTTCGTGGCAACTCAGGTTCACGCCAAGTATCGCGGGCTTATCAGCCGGTTCATCACCTGATCGAACGCAATGCAGCATTGCAACCGGATGCCATTGCGTTGCTGATGGGGGACCAGGAAATATCCTATGTTGAACTGAATACGCAAGCGAACAAGCTGGCTCATCGGCTCATGCAACTAGGAATCAAACCGGAAATGCGTGTGGGTGTTGCAATGGAGCGTTCCCTGGATATTATTGTCACGCTACTGGCCATACTTAAATCCGGCGCGGCTTATGTTCCCCTCGATCTGGATTATCCGAGTGATCGGCTTGCATTCATGATAAAGGACAGCGCGTTATCGTTATTAATCGCGCAAAGTAAAGTATTGTCGAAGTTCGAGTTCGATACCGTTGTACCTAAACTGGCCATGGATGCTATAGAGCTTAAGACTGAATCAGCACGTAATCCGACGATACCGGTTCATGAGCATAATCTTGCTTATGTCATTTACACATCAGGATCCACAGGTTTGCCGAAAGGTGTGGCGGTGACGCATGGTCCGCTTGCCATGCATTGCCAGGCGACTGCCCGGATTTATGATATGCATCCCGGTTCCTGCGAATTGCTTTTCATGTCATTTTCGTTTGATGGTGCACATGAACGTTGGCTGACCGCGCTGACCGTCGGTGCCGGTTTGGCGGTACGGGATCAGGAATTGTGGACTGCCGAACAAACTTATGACGCTTTGCGTCATTATAGTATTACTAACGCCGCATTCCCGCCAGCCTATCTGGGGCAAATTGCCGAGTGGGCGATGCCTCGCAATGACCCACCGCCGGTAGAACTCTATGTTTTTGGTGGGGAAGCCATGCCCAAAACTTCATATGACTTGATTCGCCGAACTTTGCGACCGCGCACGTTGATTAATGGCTATGGTCCCACTGAAACCGTAGTGACTCCGTTGATCTGGAAAACGCAGGCAAGCGGCAGTTTTGACTGCGCTTATGCACCGATTGGGCGCCCTGTGGGAGAACGCGTTGTGTATATATTGGATATCGATATGCAACTGGTGCCAATCGGTATTATGGGCGAGCTGTATATTGGTGGATATGGTCTGGCGCGGGGATATTTAGAACGATCCGGCCTGACTGCCGAGCGCTTCATTGCAGACCCGTTTGATGAAAGCGGTGGTCGTCTTTATCGTACAGGCGATCTGGTCAGATGGATGGATGACGGTAATATCGAATATGTCGGTCGCACGGATCATCAGGTAAAAATACGGGGATTTCGTATCGAATTAGGTGAAGTTGAGGCTCGTATGCGCGAGATCAATGGCGTAGCGGATGCTGCTGTTGTTGTGCATCAGAGTGCGGCAGGAACACAATTGGCGGCCTATGTCGTTCCTGCCGTGGAACAATCAGCGCAAAGCTTGATAACTCATTTGAAGCAAACGCTTGGTCAGCGATTGCCAGAATACATGTTGCCTGCATACTTTGTATCATTGAATGCATTACCCCGCCTGCCCAGTGGTAAACTTGACCGGAACGCATTACCAGAACCCGAAGTTTCTTCGAGTGATGCATATCAGGAGCCATCGACTCCTGAAGCCAAGATACTTGCAAGCATTTGGCAAGCAGTATTGGGTGTGGAACGTGTCGGTGAAACCGATAATTTTTTTGCATTAGGGGGCGATTCATTATCGAGCCTGAAAGTCATGGCGCGTATCCGCAGCCAGACCGACGTTAAATTGGATTTCAAGCTAAGGGATTTGATACAACGGCCCACTATTGCCAGCCTGCTTGGGTTGGATAAACGGACTTCGGTGGATGCAAACGGCTTGCTGGCGCTCAATCAGTTTAGTGGAGATGAAAACGTTAAGCCCCTCTTTTGTATTCATGCCGGATTGGGGACTGTATTTGATTATCAACCGCTGGCGCGGCAGTTGCAAGGTATTCGGACTGTTTATGGATTGCCTTGTCGTATGCTCGCAGACATTTCGCATCGCGATGTATCTTTGGTGCAGATGGCAGAAGATTATTGTGAAATGATTCAGGCTGTCCAGCCGGAAGGACCCTACCATTTGGTGGGTTGGTCGCTGGGAGGAACTCTGGCCGCTTTGATGGCTGCAATATTGGAAGCGAATAATCAGATAGTAACATTCCTTGGATTGATTGATCCTTATGTTCCCGGAGTGGAATTGCTTCAATCAGATGATTGGCGGCAAGATTTTTTTGATTTTGTTTCCGTGGCGATTCCTGGTACAGCACCCGATGATGACTTGAAGGATGTCCTGGCCAGTCAATCTATGGTTGTGGAATCAAAGCAAGCGGTCGTTGATTTACTGGAGAAAGTATTATCCATCAGGCAAGCCAGAATCCAAACAGGCAAGCACACGGAAATTCAGGATTATGCTGATCTGGGCGTAGAAGAATTAGCACATGTTTTTCTGGTAGCGCGCCATTTAAAAATGCTTTCCTTGCAGACCAATGCTCTGAATCCTTTGCATACTGATGCTATTTGCTGGTGGGCGGCGACACGAGAAGCAAATGACCGACATGCACTGGAGTCGCAACTTAAGCCAACCAAGATTCATTCGATGGAAATCAATACAGATCATTTTGATATTGTGCGTGCTGAAGCATTACTGTCAAAAGTTAAATCACTTCTGATGACGGATATGTTCAACCTTCTGTTTCAGTAGAAGAACTTTAGTTACCAGGGTTCATTTAGAAATTAGAAAAATTCTTAATGGCTGTCGTGTTTCCACGTCTAGACTTTATCCAATTTATTGTTACTGCAACCAAGTGTTGACGCCGATCGAGAATTCTTGCTGTTGCAGTTGTACTGTTTTGTAAGTGTTCAGCGCCACCACCTGGAGTTGGAGTTGCCCCCTTTGAACGGACACATTATGTTCTGTTTAAAGGAGAAGTAAGATGACACAAAACTACAAACCTGCTTACCCACCGGAGTTTCGTCAGCAGATGGTGGAATTGGTAGCATTAGGCAAATGCCCCAAGCAATTATCCAAGGAATTTGGATGCCACTACACTTCGATACAAACCTGGTGTCGAGCAGCAGGTGTACCAATTAGATCAAGCCAGGCAATTGCTTTCGCTGCGACATCGAGTGTTGCTTCCTTGAGTGCCAACGAACGGCAGGAACTGCTGGAATTGCGTAAGAAGCTCAAGCGTGTGGAGATGGAGCGTGACATATTGGCAAAGGCTACGGCCTGGTTTGCAAACAACAAGGATTGATGGGGAAGGTGTACCAATTAATCAAGGCAAACCGGGCCCAATTTCCGGCTCGTGTTCTATGCGAGACACTCGGTGTATCGCACAGCGGTTACTATGACTGGGCAAAACGCACACCCAGCCGACGGGCCATTACCAACTGTCGATTGATCGAGCAGATCATGGCCATATACCGTACCAGCGATTGTACGTATGGCCGCCCCCGCATTACCGTTGAATTAGCCGATCGTGGAGTCAGGGTCAATCATAAGCGCGTAGGCAGATTGATGCGTGAAGCTGGAATTAAAGGGGTGAGTCGCAGGCGAGGCTTTGTGATCACGACTCATCGGAATAAGCGTGACCGCCCTGCACCGGATTTAGTGCAACGCCATTTCAAGGCAGCTAGCATCAATCAACTATGGGTTGCGGACATGACTTACATTCCTACCTGGGCAGGGTTCCTGTACCTGGCCGTGGTCATCGATGTATTCAGCCGTAAGGTAGTGGGCTGGTCTTTCGGTGAAACCATGACAGCAAGCCTGGTGATCAGTGCGTTGAACATGGCGTTAATCACTCGTAAACCGGGCAAAGTGATTCACCATAGCGATACAGGGCAGTCAATACACCAGTGTTGAATTCGGCAAGCGATGCAGGGAAATGGGTGTGCATCCCTCCATGGGAAGTGTGGGTGATGCTTACGACAATGCAATGGTTGAAAGCTTTTTTGCCAGCCTGGAATGTGAATTGATCGATAGGCGCTCCTGGAAAAATAAAACTGAAGCAAGGCTGGCCATATTCACCTGGATCGAGTCATGGTACAACCCAACTCGCAGGCATTCCGGACTGGGATACTTATCACCAAACAATTTTGAGAGAAAACTGAATGAGAAAAATCAAATCGCGATAAACTGCAATCCGCTTTCACAGGTCGAGACTCTCTCGACTCCATGAAAAAAATGTCCGCCAAAAGGGGACAACTCCAACTTCAGATAGCCACGAGAATAGAATCCGGATTGATATGAGTAGAGTCAGTCATATTGATGTCCTCACAGTTTGTTGATAGGTATCAAATATTCTGAGGTATAGCGCTGACTCTTTCATTACTCCGAATGTACTACGGGCGGGAATTCGCCGGATTTGATGAGATCAGCAAACAACTGGATGCGGACTTCTATTTCGCCCACCCTTACGCTTCATGAGAACGAGGGACGAACGAGAATACTAATGGACTGATTCGGCAGTACTTCCCCAAAAACAGGGACTTCACCACTATTACACAACAGGAAATGGATACAGCAATGGAAAGATTGAACAATCGACCTAGAAAACGGCTTGGATACCAAACACCTAATCAGGTATTCTTCAAATCAGGCGTTGCACTTCATATTTGAATCGGCATAATTATTAAGAAAAGGTTCTTTCTAAAATCATACCAAACCGGCTCTCAAGCACTAACTGGCGTTTGTAAAAACTGACTCTAACTTCCAGCGTATTTATCAGCCGCCACCGATGTGGCAACCGTGGGTGCTGCCGTGATACTGGTTCATATCGGTATTAAAGTCTGGCGTTGGATTAGAAGCGCATTCTAATCTGACTCACAAGGGGGCGTTTCGCCCCCTTCAACACCTCCGGACTTCAAACCATGGGCTATTACTATCAGGGCAGATGCCTCGATACTCTCACCGAGTATCACATGCACTTTGCGCAAAATTGCAGCAATGTCGGCGGTCAAGGGCTTTCAGGCTGGTTCTATTTCTGTACCGGAACGGAATCCGGCGTGATCGTCCAAGCCTACCAAACATCAACAGGCAATCTAACCGGCACAACCATTGAACATGTGCCGCAAGCCATACCGTGCGAAGTCTCTCTCACCAATCAAACCGGCTTCATGTGGGAACTGGCATTGATCCTAATTGCTGGCTTCTCCATTCGGGCAATCATCAAGGCATTTCAATAATGGAAATTTGGCTCTATGACTTCTTCTATCTACTCGCTTTCATGGGTGCGCTATGGCTAATTTTCACCGCTTACTAACAACAATTTTTTTCAGTTTATTTTTTTGTTCTCCGGCTTTCTCGCAATCCGCACCGGTCGGCGCCATCGACCTGGCCGGATGGATCAAAGGCGCTGACGGTGCCTATACTAAAGCATTCGGCGAATCGGCAAGAGTAACGCTCTCAAGTCCACCCGGCGGCATATCAACCACCTCAAC
This sequence comes from Nitrosomonas ureae, assembly GCF_001455205.1. Classification (NCBI taxonomy): domain Bacteria; kingdom Pseudomonadati; phylum Pseudomonadota; class Betaproteobacteria; order Nitrosomonadales; family Nitrosomonadaceae; genus Nitrosomonas; species Nitrosomonas ureae. The sequence goes on along the minus strand of NZ_CP013341.1, from coordinate 2,817,692 downwards.
AGCACTGATCAACACACCAAAAGGCATTCAAGCAATGGATATTGTCAAAACCGCTGCTGTGGATGTCGGCAGGGTGGGCGCATCCGTCGCAACTTTAGCCAAGCGGGTTGGACCCGTCGGCATGACATTAACCGCAGTTTCCCTGGTATGTGAATTAACAGACATTTGCAATGTTGACGGGGTTTTCAATAAATTTACTTCGTTAACTGGTGGCGATGCTATTGAAACACATGTCGGCTGGTGTGTCAGCAATGGAAGTCAAATACCTTGTTATCCTGATAAAGATTTAAGGTCTGTGGTTCAGGCCGCTAATGCCTGTTTTTCCGCCAATCCATCGAACTGCGAATATGGAGACACTGAGCCAAGATATACAGGCGGTACGCTCGTAGGTGCAAATTATCGTTTAAGATTTAAATCTGACGGATCATATACCTCTCCTATACCTGCAACATTCATGGAAACTTATACGCCGCCAGCTGCAACCTCTGCACCTGCCACAACATCGGATTGGGATTCCAAAGCAGCTTTGCTCAATGATGACCGCTTCATCCCTGAACTCATCAACAAAGGTGAAAGCGTGCCCTCCGGAGCTCCAACTCTGACACCAGACCAGAAAAAAGGACTCGGCCTCGAATCAAAACCCACCAGAGATTCAAGCGGCAATGTAACAGGGCGCGAAGACACCACCACGGAAATAGAGGCCGTTGACGCGGGTACCACAGACAATCCGGGGCGCGTCATTATCAAGGAAACACAAACGACGATTAAGTACGACATCAACAACAACCAAATCAACACCACCACCAACACCCGCTACAGCAGCCAGCCGCAACCGGACAAACCGCAGCAGAACTTTGAAATCAAGTTCGATGAAGTGCCACCGGCAGAACTGCAAACACACAATGTTCAAGCCACATTAACCGGCAATAGCTGGGGGGAGGAGGGAACCTGTCCGCCGGATATCCCTATCGACATTTCCTATTACCCGATGAATCTGGTCATTCCAACAGCGCCAGTCTGCGATACCGCAGAAAAGATCAATCCACTCGTTTTATTACTCGCATCGATTGCCGGTGTGTATATCGTCTCCGGCGTTCGCAGCACGGAGGTTAAATAATGTTCAATTTACTGATCATACCGCTCTGCGCTTTCCTGACATCGAGCATCGGCTTTCTGGCAGTTCGCGCCTTGTCGGGTCTAGGTATTGGCGTTTTGAGCTTCACCGCCATCAATGTGGCGCTCGATGCGCTGTTCTCGCAAGCGCAAGGATACTTTAGCGCTATACCTTACTTTGCTTTGCAAACCTTAAACCTTGCCGGATTTGGCCAGGGCTTGGGCATCATCATGGGCGCAATCACATTCCGCATGACTTTCGTACTGTTGCCTAAACTGGGAGTGATACCAAAATGATCATCATACTGACGGCAACGCCTGGCTGCGGAAAAACCAATCACGCCGTATGGAGCCACATTAAACCGGCGGTTGAAAATGAACGAATCGTCTATGTTTGCGGCATTCCGGATTTAAAGCTGATGCACATCAAGCTATCGATAGCCAAGCTTAACACCTGGGCAGAACGCACACCGATAGATGAAACTGAACCGGAAGGAAAGCAAAAGCTTAACAACATAACCGAAGGCAGTCTCATTGTTGTGGATGAAGCCGCTTATCCGTGGCCGGCCATCGATCTGAAAGACCCTCCGGAATACATCAAATATCTTTCCCAACATAGAAAGCACGGGCTTGATTTCCTGGTGATCACGCAATCGCCCAAGTTCGTGCATCCGTTCGTACTGGAAAACGCAGATAGGCATATTCACCTGAGCCAGGAATGGTCTGGTAATAAACAATATGAATGGTCGGAATACTGCGCTAACCCGAAACTCAAAACCAATCGTCAAAATGCAGTCAAGAAGCCGTACAAACTGGAAAAGAAAGCATTTGAATTGTATTACTCAGCCAGCCTGCATGTAGAAAAACCAAAACGAGCAATTCCTAAAATGGTTTATGCAGCAATATTCCTATTATTCGCAGTTCCGGCAATGGCAATGATCACTTATGGGCGCATTACTGACCGTCTAGCCGATCCGATGCAAGAAATTGCCTCAAATGAAGAGGAAAAAACCAACAAATCGGAGCAGGGCGACGATATGCCACCAGGAAGCGTTATTCCGGTAACTCAGCCTGTCATTGCATTGCCAAGTACAAAAGAATCGCTTTCAATGCTATCTGACGCGGTCGACTGGTCGCAGGTTGCCGCGTGCGTTTCCAGCAAATCGAATTGCATCTGTTATGGCCATCAGGCGCAACGATTGAATATTGTTCCGGATACTTGTAATGCGGCTATTAATTACGGGTGGATAACAAAGAATTTATAAATCACTTGAAACCTATATAGGAAGAATGTACTTAGGTCGATAGGTGTCCAACCACGCTGCTGACTCCAAAAGCCCACAAAGTTTCAATAAAAGAACTTGTAACTAAAATTAAACCAGCAGTTATTGTTGTTTTCATAGAATTCCCCTCCTTTATACTGTTGTCGTTGTTCGATAGATACAATTTATGACTAAAGCTACGCAGCAATGTAAGAAGAGCTACAAAGCCGACAAGCGCGAGGGGACTCGAACCCCCACCTATTTCCCCTATCGGCCTAAACACATTCCAGTTAATATTTTCCAGAGAAGTATAAAATATCATTTAAACTAAATCAACTACAAGGGGCGCGCCGCCGACCGGCGCGAAGGGCATGACCCCACAAGGGGGCATGTTGCCCGATCCCTAATAAGGTCTATTTCAAAAATGGCTTTCCTTTATTGCTAAACAGAATTTGATTTTTGATCTGTGCGGTATAATCCAAAATCTAAACCCTCATCAAGATAAATATGAATATATTGGATGAAGTTAATATAGAAGGATTCTGGGGTGCTCGCACCATTAATTTAAGTTGAATACCGACGTTAATTTTATTATTGGTATTAATGGTTCAGGAAAAACTACTGCAATTAATCTGATAGCTGCCGCCCTTACTGGTGATTGTGATGAATTAATGAGACTGGAATTCTCCAAAATACAAATTAGATTAAGATCTTTAAATTCAAGAAAGAAGCCAATTATAATCATAACTAAAGGTAGCATGTCTAAGGATAATGCTGCTGAAAATAAAAATTTGTTCGTATTTTATGATGTTAAGCAGTCTACGGGAGAAAAGGGAAAAAGATACGCAATTGGGTATCAAGAAGAGGAATGGCCGAAAGGTTATATTAGACATACATACCCTATACCAATATTTTTGCGAAGTTTAATAAATGTGAAATGGCTTTCTGTTCATCGAGGAAGTGTGATTAATAATTCACGTGAAAATAAACTAGAATCTTCTGTTGATAGAAAATTAATTGAACTTTCTAATCGTTTAGTTAGATATTTTTCCTCAATTGGTAAGCAAGGTACTCAGTTACTAGGGTCTGTTGACATTTCACATAGGTAGCCACAGATATCCACATGCCATGGCTACCATACTCTCAAAATTTCTCTTCAGTTTGTCGTATCGTGTCGCTACTGCCCGATACTGCTTTAGCCGGGCAAAAGCATTTTCCACCAAATGTCGGTATCCATACAAACCCCAATCCATATCTGCGTTGCCCTTCAACGAGTTGCGCTTTCTCGGTATCACAGCTCGAGCCCCTTTCTTCGTTATCTGTTCTCGTATACATTCGCTGTCATAGCCTTTGTCCGCAACAATCGCTTTCGCGTCAGGCAGTTTGGCAATCAAATCAGGTGCTATAGAACAGTCATTGACTTCTCCACCGGTGATTTCAAAATCGGCTGGTAAACCATAACTATCAACCGCCAGGTGAATCTTTGTGGTATTGCCTGCGCGGCTTTTCCCGATCGCCTGTGGTTCCTTGTCCGCTGCGCCTGCACTATGCTGGTGCAGCTTTAACATAGCTGCCATCAATAAATTCCCATTCACAATCCGGATCAATAGACAACGCCTTGAAAATCCTTAACCATTTGCTGCTTAATGACCACGCATTGAATCTTTTGTAGATGGAATTCCAGCTTCCAAATGCCTCAGGCAAGTCTCGCCACGGGCAGCCAACCCGCATTCGATACAGCATACCTTCTACTGTCATGCGCAGATTGCGCTTGTTATATATCGCTTCTTGAAGCAGAATCTTCTCCAGCTTCGACCAGAACTCATCACTGAGCATCAATCGGGGCATCGCAAACTCGTTTTGTTGGTGGTATGGGAACCCCAATATTACGAGTTTGTTTCTATCTATTAAATACTTATCTCAAAACGTCAACAGACCCTAGAAAATTTGCAAAAAGAAGTATTTATTTCTATGTTAGTTGGAATTGATTTTAATTTTAAAGAATTTTCTTTGATGGCAAAATCAATGAACTTAGATGCAAAGAAACAAGCTCTTGAAGGAATATTTTTGCAATTCAATGTTGATCACAAATCTTTTCGAAAACGATTAGATGAACACTTTGATATTTTAAAAAAAGCAAAAGAAAAACTGGAAGAAGGATCTAAAGAAGGAATAACTGAAAACGATGTTGCAATTTTAATTGGAAGTGAACGTATTGATTATATAGTTGAAGAATGGCAAAAGCTTTTAGAAAAAAGAAAAAACTTATTTGAACCTATAGATACTTATATATCTATTATAAATAATATGATGCAAAGAAAGACTTTTAAGATTAATGATCAGAATGAACTAGAAATTACTACACAATCTGGTAAAAGTCTAGAAATCCATGATTTATCCTCCGGAGAAAAACAGCTCTTGATTATCTTAGGTGAAGCTTTACTACAAGAAAAAAATCAATGGGTATATATTGCAGATGAACCAGAACTTTCACTTCACGTACGTTGGCAAGAAAAATTAGTAGAAAATCTAAGAGCAATAAACTCCAATTCTCAAATCATATTTGCAACACATTCTCCTGATATCGTCAGTCAATTTAATGACAATGTTTTCGATATGGAGAAGATTCTTCAATGACAAGCTTTACCCGAACGGAAAGTGGCGTAACTAATTACAAATTATTTTACGGCGTTGATTTAGTTGTTTTCACTGAAGGAGGAAATAAATCTTATTCATTTGAAGAAATATGTGAAGGAAAATCCAATTGTGAATCAATAGATATTAAATTTTGGAATGTAATACTAACTTACTACTTAAAACATTATAAATTTCATTTTAAAGCTGTTGGTTCAAAAGAAACAGCAAGAAAAATTTGTAACTTAATTGTTAGCAATAAAATTAAGAATACATTAGTTACAATTGATTCTGATCTTGATGATTTTTTCGGTTCAAAATTTATTTCTCCTGCCATTATATATACCCGGGGTTATAGTTGGGAGAATGATGTATTTTGCGATTTATTAATAAAAAAACAAATTAGTAGTTTTTTACTTACGCCATACATGTCTTCAGAAATAGAAAATGAAATTGATAGTCATTTTGAAATTTTTTATAGACATGCTTCAAGGCTACTGAAATTAGAACTAATCTATAGAAGTAATAACTTAAAATTTATTAGTAGTTGTTGTGGCGATTCATTTATTGAAAAAAAACTACATCCAAGGTTAAAGATTAAAGAAGTATTAAAGCTATCTAATAAGAAAAAAATTGAATTAAAAAGACCAGTTCGATTAAATCTTCAAAAGAATACTTTGTGTCCTATTATGTTCACTTACGGAAAGCTGCAATTGACAATTGCAATTGCAATAATTAGTTTTGTATGCAAAAAATACACTCAGATTAAAACGTTTCCCAAAGACATTTTAATCACTTCGATGATAGAGTTTTATAAAGCACATACATGGACGCCCACTTTCTGCCAAGCTTTCAGTCAATGATTTTGAGCAGGTAAAGATTGCTGCCATACATCCGGACTTTGTATGAGGCGCATTGCCCCTGCCCCTGATGGAATTTGCTGAGTAGCGCCTTATCACCTCAGCGTGCTCTATGCACTGTGTGCTGTTTAGGTTTAGCTACTCACGGTCTGACCAGTTTCGCCATCATTGTCATGATTGCCCGTGCAATCGGTTGAAATTTTTCTCCTTAAATCTGCTGCAGTGCTATCAATAAATTTCTATGCAACACCATAATCATGCTCGGCAGCAACTGATGTCGTAGCGCGATTATGGTGGAATGTTGTGCCTTGGGCGAGCAACGCCCAGATAATACGAGCATTTTTATTCGCTAGTGCAACAGCAGCGATATTCTTGTTGCGTCGAGCTATCAGTTTACGCAACCAGCTTTCTGGTTCTTCCTTATTTTCAGCAAAACGGATGACTGCTCTTGCTCCGTGAATCAGCAAAGTGCGCAGATAAGTGTCGCCACGTTTACTGATGCCGAGTAATATCTGCTTGCCACCACTGGAGCACTGTTTTGGCACCAATCCAAACCATGCCGAAAGTTGCTTGCCGTTCTTGAACTCTGTGGCATTTCCAACTGTTGCAACAATGGCGCTCGCCGTAATCGGGCCAATACCGGGAATAGCTTCCAATCTTTGACTGGCTTCGTTCTCCTTGTGCCACAGCTTGATCTGCAATTCCAACTCTTCTATTTGTCGACTTAGTTGTTTGAGATGATCATTCAACTGTTTCAGTAAATGACGCATTGATCCTGGTAAATCGTTTCCAGCATCTTCCAGAATATCCGGCACCCGATTGATAATCGAACGGATCCCTTGTGGGATAACAATACCAAATTCAGAAAGCAGGCCGCGTATCTGATTTGCCTGTGCGGTTCTGGCTTTGACGAAACCTTGCCTGGCACGATGCACTGACAAAATGGCTTGTTGCTCAATATTCTTGATCGATACAAAACGCATGTTGGGTCGGCTTACCGCTTCGCAGATCGCTTCCGCATCTGCCATATCATGCTTGTTGGTCTTGACGTAGGGTTTGACAAATTGGGGTGACATGAGCTTGACGGTGTGCCCAAATTCGCACAGCTTTCTCGCCCAATGGTGTGAACTACCGCAGGCTTCCATCCCAATCAGGCAAGGCTCCAGATTGGCAAAAAACTTTGACATCTCGCTACGGCGCAACTGCTTGCGCAGCAACGCCTTACCATACATATCCACGCCATGAATCTGAAATACTTCTTTTGCCAAATCAATGCCTATCGTTGTAATCTTCATGTCGGACGCTCCTCTCTTATTTAGTGGGCTTTATTGCACTACTACTTTGGCACTTCGATGCCGTTTAGGGTAGTGGGCGTCCATTCCATTACCTCAATTCTAATGAAGAAAATTATTACAGAGAAAAAATTGCATTTTTCATTAATTGGCATAATGCTAATATTAATTAAAACTTCTTTGCAAAATTAAACCAAAACGACTTTCAAGCACTAATTGCCGCCTATAAAAATCAGCTTTAACCTCAAGATTATCGATTTCAAGATTGCGCCTTTCTAATTCTTTTTTAAGTAATTCAATTTCAGTTTTAAGGCTGGATACAAGCTGGCCTTGCCAAAACAATGATCTAATTTCAGATGGTGCTAATCCCCGCCGCCATTCAGGAATGAAGAGCAGATTATTCCGGAAGATATGCCCATCCCATTCCTTTCCCAATAATGCACTTGCTTCTCCGTCTATATAAAGCCTTAATAGACGAATTGCTGAAACAGGAACCTTTCTATATCCTTTTTTCCATTGCTTAATAGTTTTTAGATCCTCACCGGTAATTCTTTCGATCTCTTGGCAGTCAAGGCTATTTATCAGATATTCCATTTTATTTCTGCGAAAAACTTTATCTTGGCAATTTTTGAGAAAAAATACTGCTTAATTAGAATCGCTTTTGATATTGATTTAAAAAGTTTACATCACTTATCAAGTGTAAGGACATTCAAAAAGAATTGAACGCTGAAAGGGATTTTGAAAGGAAAATTGCTACTTAAAAATAATTTACATTTATTGTTCCACTGTTTGAGGAATGTATAATCTATTTTACATAATACAAATACTTCTGCATACGGGACGGCTGAAAGCCTTTGCTGGCTTGCATTAGCGGGGGGAGGTGTCATTATTGAAATGACACTAAAAATGAAAATTGCGAGCGTAAAACTAGCCACTTTTGTGAAGCAACTTTCAAATATTTTTCTTCTTTCTTCATTTTTTTCTGTCATCAAATTGCTTGCTGCAATGACTTCTAATCGATCAACTTCAATATAGTCAGCTAACTTAATACATAAAGCATCAGGTAACCGACTATGTCCAGTTTTTACAAGTCTGATTGTGCTATCCCTTACACCGAGGATTCTTGCAAGCTCGACTTGTTTTCCTGCTTTTTTCTCACCTAATTCAATATATTTTTTCATTTCCATAGTCGTTTTGTCCTATTGACAGTTGTTATCGCAACTGTTAATTTGCAGTTGTTTTTGCAACTGTACCATATTTGAGATTGATAATTCAATGTTTCAAACGGGGGTATTAATGAACAGTTACTTTCAAGCCATAAAAGAATGTACCGACAACAGCCAATTTCCAGAATTAGGCGATTGCTGGCGCAACTACCACCCCGATGCAATCCTTTCAGACAGTGATTATCCAGTTTTAACCGAAACACAAGATTCACAGTAACAGCGGTTCAGTGTTGAGCGATGACGCAAGGAAGAGCGAAACACTGAACCATTATCTTTTTAATCATCAGTGGAGCATACAGCATGAAAATCCAAGTACTAGGCGTGAAAAGAATGTCTGGAACCGCAAAAGAATCAGGAAACCCCTTTGAAATGGCCGCACTGTTGGCCATTGTTCCTATTGAGCAAGTATCAGGCTCTAAATTCAATGTTCAAGGCTACGGCTATGAAGTTGGAGAAATGCTACTTGAACCCGAATCTATAAAACAATTTGAAGCTTTCAAATATCCCTGCGCTTTGGAACTCACGATGGAACTGGTCAATTATCGCGGCAAGATTTCACAAATTGTTACCGGTACCACGACACCTCAACCGGTCAAGTCAGTTTCCAACGGCTAGTAACACTACGCCGTTCACTGCCAAATTGGCAGTAATTTAAATCTGTGATCAATTTTTAGTTCTAATTTTCGAGCATGGCTAATGAAATCTTTATCGATTGGATCACCATTTCTCAGCTACATACAGAAACAGAACCGTTCCCAATCTTTACCGGGGGAATCAACGTTGATTATGACCCCCTCGGCAATGCTCGCTTTGAAAGAGTTCGCCCCGCGAATTTTAAGGGATCATTTGAAACAAGCCTCCGTATCAAAAGTGATGGTCGTCATATATCACTCAGTGGAAACGTTGGCCGGTTTTCTCGTAAAGACAACTTGTTTAACTGCGGATGGCTTGAAACGCTCGGGAAGTGTAACCGAATCTTGCTGGATCGCGGCTTGCCAGGTTTCACTTCCGGACAAGTTCGCAATGCAATTGGTCAGGCAGACACCCCATCTGCGCGAGTATCACGCCTCGATCTTACCGCCAACTTTGAGACGGGTTCAGAATCTCAAGCCCGTTCTCTTATCCGGTGGCTTGCTTCGCGATCAGTTTCAAGAATGAAAAAAGGCCGGGCAGGGGATGAGTCGGTATGGTGGTCAAATACTCGTCATATGCTCAAAGCTTACATTAAGCATATTGAAATGTTAAAACATGGCTGTGAGTCCGATGATCCGGCTTATTTATTTTGCAAAGAAAAAGGAGTCGTAAGGGTGGAAATTGAACTGAAACGCAGATTATTAAGCGATCTTGATATGGTTGAGATTGAAAAAATCTCTGATGAAAAATTGATTCAAGTCTTTCATGAACAAACTGAAATATTCAATGCTGTTGATCGTAGCGATGAGCCGGACATTCTTGATGCGATACCAACCAAAAGCAGGGTACACGCTGCCGCATGGATGGCCGGGCAGGATTTACGGCAATTGTTAAGCAATGGCACTTTTTACCGTCATGCGCGAATCTTGCGTGATTACGGCATTGATATCACAGAGCCGCGCAACGTTGAAGCTTTCCCGGTCAAGGTGCGCATCGTTGAAATGAAACCGCTTTCAATGCCCGATTGGTACAGCCTTGAAGATGATCAACCACACCTAAAAGCAGTAGGGGAATAATATGAAACTCAAACACGTCTCAAAAAATATGCGCCAACTTTATAAAGAACTTATTGGTATTCGTGATACTGCTCAGCGATCTCGTATTGAGGGCAGTACTCCTCAGGTTTCATTCACTAAGAAACACGAATTACAAATTCAATCTATTGAGCGCATGGAAAAATATTTAAGTCCTTCAAAAATTCGTGAGTGATTCCAGCCTATACGCGCAACAAAAGGGCGCGTATGGGGTGCAATCCCGCACCGTTTAATTTTTAGGAGTAATTCATTATGTTGAAAGCTTTAAAAAACATCTGCAACAAAACAAAAGATGTCGTGATGACTATCGGTTCCAAAGTAGCCCAAAGAATCAAGCGTGAATGTCACACTTTCATGCTTAAATTGAGCAAACTATCAAACGCTTGCAAAGAAGTTTCTCAAAAGGCAATTGAAGGCGAATATCTCGGCAAAGGTGGCCTGATCGTCGCTGGAAGTGCCTCTCTCACCTTCGCCGGTAATGCACTCGCAGCAGTACCGGAAGGCGTTACCATCGCAATCACATCAGCCGCCACCGATGTGGCAACCGTGGGTGCTGCCGTGATACTGGTTCATATCGGTATTAAAGTCTGGCGTTGGATTAGAAGCGCATTCTAATCCGACTCACAAGGGGGCGTTTCGCCCCCTTCAACACCTCCGGACTTCAAATTATGGGCTACAAATACCAAGCGGTTTGTCATGACACGCTCTATGACTTCCATGTCGCATTTGCTCAAAGTTGCCACGCATCAGGATCAGGTCAATTAGGCGCCATCTATCTTTCCTGTACTGCTGATTCAGGTGGATATGTAGTCATGCAATCCTATAACGCTTCAAACGGCACTCCAGGTACAGCATGGAATTACACGCCGCAAGCCATCCCGTGCGAAGTCTCTCTCACCAACCAAACCGGCTTCATGTGGGAACTGGCATTGATCCTGATTGCTGGCTTCTCCATCCGGGCAATCATCAAGGCATTTCAATAATGGAAATCTGGCTCTATGACTTCTTCTATCTACTCGCTTTCATGGGTGCGCTATGGCTAATTTTCACCGCTTACTAACAGCAATTTTCTTCTGTTTGTTTTTTTGTTCTCCGGCATTATCGCAATCCGCACCGGTCGGCGCCATCGACCTGGCCGGATGGATCAAAGGCGCTGACGGTGCCTATACCAAAGCATTCGGCGAATCGGCAAAAATAACGCTCTCAAGTCCACCCGGCGGCATTTCAACCACATCAACAGCACTAATCAACACATCAAAAGGCATTCAAGCAATGGATATTGTTAAAACCGCCGCTGTGGATGTCGGCAGGGTGGGCGCATCCGTTGCTAATTTAGCCAAGCGGGTTGGACCCGTCGGCATGTCACTGACTGCTGTATCCCTGGTTTGTGAGTTAACAAACATTTGTAATGATGCAGGACAATGGGTTTTAAGCAATGTTGACTTCGGTGGCACACCTGGCAGCTATGGCTCATGCCAGGAAGCCATAGGATTGGCAGCCGGGGCTAACTGGCAAGCTTGCACCGACATTAATAACGCCATACCTAACGGTTTTTGGTTTCGTAGTCCGGCACAGCCTGATTCATCAGCCGGATGCACCGGTCACGGTGGAACCTCCTGGACATATACCGGTGTTATCTACACCTGCACCAATCCACCCAGAACAAGCGCACCGCTTCAGCCGGAATCCTGGGATTCCAAAGCATCGCAACTCAACGATGACCGCTTCGTCCCTGAACTCATCGGCAAAGGTGAAAGTGTCCCTTCCAACGTTCCAACGCTAACACCCGATCAAAAGAAAGGGCTTGGCCTCGAATCAAAACCCACCCGGGATTCAAGCGGCAACGTAACAGGGCGCGAAGACACCACCACGGAAATAGAAGCCGTTGACGCGGGTACCACGGACAATCCGGGGCGCGTCATTATCAAGGAAACACAAACGACAATTAAGTACGACATCAACAATAACCAGATCAACACCACCACCAACACCAGCTACAGCAGCCAGCCGCAACCGGACAAACCGCAGCAGAACTTTGAAATCAAGTTCGATGAAGTGCCACCGGCAGAACTGCAAACACACAATGTTCAAGCCACATTAACCGGCAATAGCTGGGGGGAGGGAACCTGTCCGCCGGATATTCCTATCGACATTTCCTATTACCCGATGAATTTGGTCATTCCAACGGCGCCAGTCTGCGATACCGCAGAAAAGATCAATCCACTCGTTTTATTACTCGCATCGATTGCCGGTGTGTATATCGTCTCCGGCGTTCGTAGCACGGAGGTTAAATAATGTTCAATCTACTGATTATACCGCTCGGGGCTTTCCTGACATCGAGCATCGGCTTTCTGGCAGTTCGCGCCTTGTCGGGTCTAGGTATTGGCGTTTTGAGCTTCACCGCCATCAATGTGGCGCTCGATGCGCTGTTCTCGCAAGCGCAAGGCTATTTCAGCGCTATACCTTACTTTGCCTTGCAAACCTTAAACCTTGCCGGATTTGGCCAGGGCTTAGGGATCATCATGGGTGCGATTACTTTCCGCATGACTTTCGTACTGTTGCCTAAACTGGGAGTGATACCGAAATGATCATCATACTGACGGCAACGCCTGGCTGCGGAAAAACCAATCACGCCGTATGGAGCCACATTAAACCGGCGGTTGAAAATGAACGAATCGTCTATGTTTGCGGCATTCCGGATTTAAAGCTGATGCACATCAAATTATCGATTGTCAAGCTAAACACCTGGGCCGAACGCACACCCATCGATCCGGAAGAACCCGAAGGTAAGCAAAAGCTCAACAACATAACGGAAGGCAGTCTCATTGTAGTGGATGAAGCCGCTTATCCGTGGCCGGCCATCGATCTGAAAGACCCTCCGGAGTACATCAAATATCTTTCCCAACATAGAAAACACGGGCTTGATTTCCTAGTTATCACTCAATCGCCCAAGTTCGTGCATCCGTTCGTACTGGAAAATGCAGATAGGCATATTCACTTAAGCCAGGAATGGTCTGGTAATAAGCAATATGAATGGTCGGAATACTGCGCTAATCCGAAACTCAAAACCAACAGAGCGAATGCAGTCAAGAAACCGTACAAACTGGAAAAGAAAGCGTTCGAATTGTATTACTCAGCCAGCCTGCATGTAGAAAAACCAAAGCGCGCAATTCCTAAAATGGTTTATGCCGCAATCTTCCTATTATTTGCAGTTCCGGCAATGGCAATGATCACTTATGGACGCATTACTGACCGTCTAGCCGATCCGATGCAAGAAATTGCCTCAAATGAAGAGGGAAAAACCAACAAATCGAAGCAGGACGACGATATGCCCTCAGGAAGCGTTATTCCAGTATCTCAGCCTGTCATTGCATTGCCGAGTACAAAAGAATCGCTATCAATGCTATCTGACGCGGTCGACTGGTCGCAAGTTGCCGCGTGCGTCTCCAGCAAAGCCAATTGCATCTGTTATGGCCATCAGGCGCAACGATTGAATATTGTTCCGGATACTTGCAATGCGGCTATTAATTATGGGTGGATTGTTACTAATAAGCTTTAAACTTGGAGAGGGTTTTATGAAAAATGTATCTGAAATATTCGAATCTATTTGGTGTTGGACTTATTTTTTTATTGTTTTCTTTCTGCGTCTTTTTCGCATCATTTCACAAAAGCGATTTGTTGAACTTTTGTTCGGAGATTCAAAGGAGTTTCAAGATGAGGATGTCCTTAAAAACAGAAAATGACTAGTAGCAAATCTTGAAAGGGGGCCTCGAGGCTTTGCGGCTTGCCGCAAAACGTAGGGGTTCTCAAGTTTGCGTAAACGGGTCAAATATAGTCGGCGGCTTTGCCGTGCCGCCAATCCATTTAAAACCCACTATCTTGGAGAACAGTTTTATATAAAAATTGTTTTCACACAAAGCCCTATAACAGCGCAAACGAAAATTACTTCAAGTACGTTTCGTTTAAATCGGAATAAAGCAACCGCTGCTATTAAAGCGATCAATGCTGATATCCAATCGAATGTGCCGCTGAAACCTTGCGGCCATAAAACATGATATCCGAAAAACAGCGCTAAATTTAGAATAACCCCAACAATTGCTGCCGTGATAGCGGTTAATGGTGCTGTGAACCTTAAATCGTTATGTGTTGACTCGACAATAGGGCCACCTGCAAGAATAAAAATAAATGATGGCAGAAATGTAAACCAAGTGACAATCACGGCTGAAAAAGCGCCTGCCAAAAACAACATATCAGATCCTAAAAGTTCTTTTGCATATCCACCAACAAAAGCTACAAACGCTACTACCATTATTAATGGCCCTGGAGTTGCTTCTCCGAGTGCTAAGCCATCAATCATTTGAGCTGGTGAAAGCCATTCATAGAATTCAACTGCACCTTGATAAATGTAAGGTAAAACTGCATAAGCGCCGCCGAAAGTCAGTAATGCAGCCTTCGTGAAAAACCAACCCATTTGAGTAAATGTGTGTTCCCAACCATAACTCATTGTCAATAAACTCATGGGAAGCAACCAAAACATTATTCCTACAAATACAATTAAAATTAATCTTGACCAGATAAAACGTGCATGCTCAGGCGGAGGCGTGTGGTCATCAATTAGTGCAGCGCCATAAGAAATATTTGCTTTCGAATGTGCATTACCGATATGAAATAGTTGTGGCATGAATTTACCACCAATAAAGCCTATGAGAGCCGCTGTTGCAACAATTATCGGAAACGGAACTTTAAAAGCAAAAATTGCAACGAAAGAAGCTATTGCAACAGAAAACAAAAGACCGTTTTTAATTGTTCGGGATCCCACTCGATAAGCTGCTTGAACTACTATTGCTGTCACCGCTGGTTTTATCCCATAAAAAATACCGGCTACAAGGGAAACATCTCCAAAAGCTACATAAACCCATGAAAGTATGATGAGAATGAATAAGGAAGGTAATACAAATAACACTCCGGCAATAATTCCACCCCAAGTACGATGCAATAACCACCCTATGTAAATTGCAAGCTGCTGAGCTTCTGGGCCAGGCAGTAACATGCAATAATTGAGAGCATGCAAAAAGCGTCGCTCTGAAATCCAACGCATGCGCTCAACAAGATCCTGATGCATGATTGCGATTTGCCCTGCAGGGCCTCCAAAGCTTATAAATCCAAGCTTTAACCAATACCAAAAAGCCTCGGCTAATGTTACTTGTTTGGGTGGGGTTGCATCGACAGAACTAGAAATATTCTTATGTGATTCGTCCATTACTTCTCCTTGGAATTATCCAATATAGAAGCAGACCTTGGACGAAAACCGTCTTAGATTGGGGAGGCTGCTGAATCCCCGGGGTGCGATTATAGCATCAAGCTGTAATAATATTTATAAAAATGTATAGCCACTTACCACTTTGATAAACGGGTTTATATTTTACTAAGCCTGCCGCTAAGTTTATTTGATCTTGTCCGGAGATTCCAATCTTGTCTATTTTTGCAAAGTTAAAAAATCTTTATTGGCAGATTCGCTATCATCGAAATAAATCGATTAAGCGTCGATACTATCGCTATGTTTTCAAGGAAAAACAACGCCTGATTGAATCAGGCGTGGATCGTGAGGAACTTCGTTTGATTTGTCGTGTGCTTGCTAACAGGATAAACGTTCATGCTGAAAAACGTTTAGAAGCTTACAGAAAAAATCGGACAGAAAATCCGCCTTTCTCCTGAATATTTTTCTCCTTCCCAATTGCGTATAATTTGTATTATGTAAAATGATAAATTTAATAGTGTTAATATTCAATTACTTACAAAACGCTCTTTTCGGTATTGTGAAAGTCTCCTCTCGGCGTGTAAATTTAACGTATTACTGAGCGCTCTACAAAGCAAACGCAACTCCTCTTTATCAGCGCCTGATTCAATCAGGCGTTTTTTTTCTTTTGCAACATATCTGTAAAATTTTCGCTTTTCTGATTTGTTACAGGTGTAACGGATACGCCAATAAAGATTATTGAGCTTTGAAAACATAATTAATAGAAGAAGTGAGATCATTTTTAATACGTGAAGAAATTTTAAATATTTACCTTGAATTAATAATGGAAAATATTCGAAATTGTAATTAAAGGGATATTTAAGTTAATAATGATTAAATAACCGGGGGTATATGAATGATAATAACTACCATCACAGCAAATACATATTTGTGACAATATTTCACGGTAATCAGAAGTATAAAATTTAACTCTTTTCTCACCAAACAATTCATATACTTGCTTGTCTGTACGTTTTAATATATTCCTTTCAAAATAAATAGCAATAAATCTAAATAGTCGTTGTGATGGTTGTTGAATATCAAGCGGTTCAATGATTTTGAAGTCCTCCGAATAATCTATGGGATTAAATATGCCAATGCCTGAAAAAGGAGCACCACTATAGTTTTGAAAAAGGGTCGTTGAAAATTGAAATAAACCTCCAAATAATCGAACTATTGCATAAGCCCTTCCTTGTTTAGGAGAAGCTTCGACATATATTACATGCGATAATGGAGGCACCAAATCATCAAAGACAGGATAATAATTTAAATCTCTGCGTACCTCATGATAATTGTCCTTTTCTTTTAGAAGGTAGAGAAGAAGACTGTCTTCAATTACAAATTCATCGATTTGCATATATCGACAAAAAGAAACGCACATTTTTAAAATAAAACGAAAGAAGTTTTCATCAAGACTGTAATTAGAAATAAGAGTGGGAGCCTTAATTCTTTCAGTAGATTCTTTTATTACAAATTCTTTTGGAATAAGCTTTTTTGAAAGTTGTTGTTTCTTGAGTAATTTGATGGTTTCAAGGTTAGAAGCCTGATAATGTATAACCCGACCTTGGTCATCCTTAGTGACTTTAACGTGAGAAAGGGTGAACTTTAATTTGTCGCTTAAATCGAAGCTTAGTCCATTATCTGGGTGAATGAATGCTCCTCTCCATTTAAGGTTTGTGGGAAAAGGCATTCCACTAATCATTAGGCTAACAATCAAAGGAGTTAGTTGTTTACTGATAACTCCCTCAAATTCACTTCCAAATTTATTATTACACGTGGCACATGCGCGTATATAGGTAACCCCGCCAAAAAATTTTAAAAAGATATGTTCTTTGCTATTAGCTTTATGTTTTCGGCAGTATGGGCAAAGTGGGTTCATTATGGTGGAGCAATCAGGATGTTAAGCATTGAAAACGCGTGCCGCTCTTTTACATATATTATACGTTTTCTAGAGCGGTAAAAATTCGGATAGTTTGCTGATAGAGGAGTTAGAAAAGAGGGAACATACCCGTTTACGCAAACTTGAGAACTCCTACATTCGGCCTGTGGCCGAGCCTCGGAGCCTCCTTTCAAGATTTGCTACTAGTCAATGCAATAAGTATGATTTAATTATTTATATGAGCAAATGTTTATAACATTTTACAGAAATCAAATGTGTCTTAAATAAAACAATAAGGTTTTAAATGGATAAATTAAATGGATTAATTGGTTTCTTTGATATTTTGGGATATAAAAACTTTTTAAATAACAATAATGTAATTGAGAATGCTCAGAAAACTTTAAAAATAGTAAATTCCGTACCTCGCAAGTCTATTAATGTACTTGAAAATATTGTAAAAAAACGAAAAGGAGGATCAAAAGTAGATTCTACAGATTGGGAGGAATTAAATTCTATTTCTAAGCAATTAAAAACAATAATTTTTTCTGATACGATAGTATTTTTTTTACCGCTAAGAGTTTCAGAATACCAGGATAATGAAGCTCGTAAGGCAATGATTTTTGTATCAGCTTATTTTACAAAAGAAATGTTTGTTAACGGATTGCCGATCCGCGGAGCGCTTCATGAAGGAGATTATTTAATAGAAGAAAATTGTTTTGCTGGTAAAGGAATAATTGATGCTTTTAATCTTTGCGAATCCTTAGATTTTACAGGGGTAGCTTGTACCCAGACATTTTACAAAAATGCTCTTGAAAACGAAGGAATGGAAAAGATAAAAAAATTAACTTTTGAATATCTTACTCCTAAAAAAGAAGGAGAGGAAAAGCATTTAAATTTAAATTGGCTTAAGTTTCTAAGTGAAGATCAATTTAATGAATGTAAGAATGATGTTGAACAATTTGTCTTGAAATCCTTTTGGGACCATAATAAAGATTGTTCCAATTCTGTAGATTTAAAAATTCAAAATTCGGTTAAAGCAATTAGAAAAATGATTCTAGACAAGGAAGATAAAAAGCTGTAAGACTTATTAGAAAATCCAATAAGTTCACCTAATGTTAGCATTAAATCGGATAAATAGAATCTTTTCAAAGATATTTCCTTGTTTTATTTAAAGTTTATTCGTCACAATCCACCCATAATTAATAGCCGCATTACAAGTATCCGGAACAATATTCAAACGTTGCGCCTGATGACCATAACAGATGCAATTTGATTTGCTTGAGACGCACGCGGCAACTTGCGACCAATCGACCGCGTCAGATAGCATTGAAAGCGATTCTTTTGTATTCGGTAATGCAATGACAGGTTGAGATACCGGAATTACGCTTCCTGGGGGCATATCATCGCCCTGCTTCGATTTGTTGGTTTTTTCCTCTTCATTTGAGGCAATTTCTTGCATCGGATCGGCTAGACGGTCAGTAATGCGCCCATAAGTGATCATGGCCATCGCCGGAACTGCGAATAATAGGAAGATTGCGGCATAAACCATTTTAGGAATCGCGCGTTTTGGCTTTTCTACATGCAGGCTGGCTGAGTAGTACAATTCGAAAGCTTTCTTTTCCAGTTTGTACGGTTTCTTAACTGCATTCGCTCTGTTGGTTTTCAGTTTCGGGTTAGCGCAGTATTCCGACCATTCATATTGCTTATTACCAGACCATTCCTGGCTCAGGTGAATATGCCTATCTGCATTTTCCAGTACGAACGGATGCACGAACTTGGGCGATTGCGTGATAACCAGGAAATCAAGCCCGTGTTTTCTATGTTGGGAAAGATATTTGATGTACTCCGGAGGATCTTTCAGATCGATGGCCGGCCACGGATAAGCGGCTTCATCGACAACAATGAGACTGCCTTCGGTTATGTTGTTGAGCTTTTGCTTTCCTTCCGGTTCTTCCGGATCGATTGGAGTGCGTTCCGCCCAGGTGTTGAGCTTGGCAATGGATAATTTGATGTGCATCAGCTTTAAATCCGGAATGCCGCAAACGTAGACGATTCGATCATTTTCCACCGCCGGTTTAATGTGGCTCCATACGGCGTGATTGGTTTTTCCGCAGCCAGGCGTTGCCGTCAGTATGATGATCATTTTGGTATCACTCCCAGTTTAGGCAACAGTACGAAAGTCATGCGGAATGTGAT
Source organism: Nitrosomonas ureae (assembly GCF_001455205.1). Classification (NCBI taxonomy): domain Bacteria; kingdom Pseudomonadati; phylum Pseudomonadota; class Betaproteobacteria; order Nitrosomonadales; family Nitrosomonadaceae; genus Nitrosomonas; species Nitrosomonas ureae. Next base: position 2,798,207 of record NZ_CP013341.1, on the reverse strand, counting down.
TGCGCCCATGATGATCCCTAAACCCTGGCCAAATCCGGCAAGGTTTAAGGTTTGCAAGGCAAAGTAAGGTATGGCGCTGAAATAGCCTTGCGCTTGCGAGAACAGCGCATCGAGCGCAACAGTGATGGCCGCATAGCTGATAACGCCAATACCAAGACCCGACAAGGCGCGAACAGCTAGAAAGCCGATGCTCGATGTCAGGAAAGCGCCGAGCGGTATAATCAGTAGATTAAACATTATTTAACCTCCGTGCTGCGAACGCCGGAGACGATATACACACCGGCAATCGATGCGAGTAATAAAACGAGTGGATTGATCTTTTCTGCGGTATCGCAGACTGGCGCCGTTGGAATGACCAGATTCATCGGGTAATAGGAAATGTCGATAGGGATATCCGGCGGACAGGTTCCCTCCCCCCAGCTATTGCCGGTTAATGTGGCTTGAACGTTATGCGTTTGCAGTTCTGCCGGTGGCACTTCATCGAACTTGATTTCAAAGTTCTGCTGCGGTTTGTCCGGTTGCGGCTGGCTGCTGTAGCTGGTGTTGGTGGTGCTGCTGATTTGGTTATTATTGATGTCGTATTTAACCGTCGTTTGTGTTTCCTTGATAATGACGCGCCCCGGATTGTCCGTGGTACCCGCGTCAACGGCTTCTATTTCCGTGGTGGTGTCTTCGCGCCCTGTTACGTTGCCGCTTGAATCCCGGGTGGGTTTTGATTCGAGGCCAAGCCCTTTCTTTTGATCGGGTGTTAGCGTTGGAACGTTGGAAGGGACACTTTCACCTTTGCCGATGAGTTCAGGGACGAAGCGGTCATCGTTGAGTTGCGATGCTTTGGAATCCCAGGATTCCGGCTGAAGCGGTGCGCTTGTTCTGGGTGGATTGGTGCAGGTGTAGATAACACCGGTATATGTCCAGGAGGTTCCACCGTGACCGGTGCATCCGGCTGATGAATCAGGCTGTGCCGGACTACGAAACCAAAAACCGTTAGGTATGGCGTTATTAATGTCGGTGCAAGCTTGCCAGTTAGCCCCGGCTGCCAATCCTATGGCTTCCTGGCATGAGCCATAGCTGCCAGGTGTGCCACCGAAGTCAACATTGCTTAAAACCCATTGTCCTGCATCATTACAAATGTTTGTTAACTCACAAACCAGGGATACAGCAGTCAGTGACATGCCGACGGGTCCAACCCGCTTGGCTAAATTAGCAACGGATGCGCCCACCCTGCCGACATCCACAGCGGCGGTTTTAACAATATCCATTGCTTGAATGCCTTTTGATGTGTTGATTAGTGCTGTTGATGTGGTTGAAATGCCGCCGGGTGGACTTGAGAGCGTTATTTTTGCCGATTCGCCGAATGCTTTGGTATAGGCACCGTCAGCGCCTTTGATCCATCCGGCCAGGTCGATGGCGCCGACCGGTGCGGATTGCGATAATGCCGGAGAACAAAAAAACAAACAGAAGAAAATTGCTGTTAGTAAGCGGTGAAAATTAGCCATAGCGCACCCATGAAAGCGAGTAGATAGAAGAAGTCATAGAGCCAAATTTCCATTATTGAAATGCCTTGATGATTGCCCGAATGGAGAAGCCAGCAATCAGGATCAATGCCAGTTCCCACATGAAGCCGGTTTGGTTGGTGAGAGAGACTTCGCATGGTATGGCTTGCGGCGTGTAATTCCATGCTGTACCTGGAGTGCCGTTTGAAGCATTATAGGATTGCATGACTACATATCCACCTGAATCAGCAGTACAGGAAAGATAGATGGCGCCTAATTGACCTGATCCTGATGCGTGGCAACTTTGAGCAAATGCGACATGGAAGTCATAGAGCGTGTCATGACAAACCGCTTGGTATTTGTAGCCCATAATTTGAAGTCCGGAGGTGTTGAAGGGGGCGAAACGCCCCCTTGTGAGTCGGATTAGAATGCGCTTCTAATCCAACGCCAGACTTTAATACCGATATGAACCAGTATCACGGCAGCACCCACGGTTGCCACATCGGTGGCGGCTGATGTGATTGCGATGGTAACGCCTTCCGGTACTGCTGCGAGTGCATTACCGGCGAAGGTGAGAGAGGCACTTCCAGCGACGATCAGGCCACCTTTGCCGAGATATTCGCCTTCAATTGCCTTTTGAGAAACTTCTTTGCAAGCGTTTGATAGTTTGCTCAATTTAAGCATGAAAGTGTGACATTCACGCTTGATTCTTTGGGCTACTTTGGAACCGATAGTCATCACGACATCTTTTGTTTTGTTGCAGATGTTTTTTAAAGCTTTCAACATAATGAATTACTCCTAAAAATTAAACGGTGCGGGATTGCACCCCATACGCGCCCTTTTGTTGCGCGTATAGGCTGGAATCACTCACGAATTTTTGAAGGACTTAAATATTTTTCCATGCGCTCAATAGATTGAATTTGTAATTCGTGTTTCTTAGTGAATGAAACCTGAGGAGTACTGCCCTCAATACGAGATCGCTGAGCAGTATCACGAATACCAATAAGTTCTTTATAAAGTTGGCGCATATTTTTTGAGACGTGTTTGAGTTTCATATTATTCCCCTACTGCTTTTAGGTGTGGTTGATCATCTTCAAGGCTGTACCAATCGGGCATTGAAAGCGGTTTCATTTCAACGATGCGCACCTTGACCGGGAAAGCTTCAACGTTGCGCGGCTCTGTGATATCAATGCCGTAATCACGCAAGATTCGCGCATGACGGTAAAAAGTGCCATTGCTTAACAATTGCCGTAAATCCTGCCCGGCCATCCATGCGGCAGCGTGTACCCTGCTTTTGGTTGGTATCGCATCAAGAATGTCCGGCTCATCGCTACGATCAACAGCATTGAATATTTCAGTTTGTTCATGAAAAACCTGAATCAGCTTTTCATCAGTGATTTTTTCAATCTCAACCATATCAAGATCGCTTAATAATCTGCGTTTCAGTTCAATTTCCACCCTTACGACTCCTTTTTCTTTGCAAAATAAATAAGCCGGATCATCGGACTCACAGCCATGTTTTAGCATTTCAATATGTTTAATGTAAGCTTTAAGCATGTGCCGGGAATTAACCCACCATACGGACTCATCCCCTGCGCGGCCTTTTTTCATTCTTGAAACTGATCGTGTAGCAAGCCATTTGATGAGATGGCGAGCTTGAGATTCTGAACCCGTCTCAAAGTTGGCGGTGAGATCGAGGCGTGATACTCGCGCAGATGGGGTGTCTGCCTGACCAATTGCATTGCGAACTTGTCCGGAAGTGAAAGCTGGCAAGCCGCGATCCAGCAGTATTCGATTACATTTCCTAAGAGTTTCTTCCCATCCGCAGTTGAAAAGGTTGTCTTTACGAGAAAACCTGCCTGCGTTTCCACTGAGTGATATATGACGACCATCACTTTTGATTCTGATGCTTGTTTCAAATGATCCTTTAAAATGCGCGGGGCGAACTCTTTCAAAGCGAGCATTGCCGAGGGGGTCATAGTCGACGTTGATTCCCCCGGTGAAAATCGGGAACGGTTCTGACTCTGTATGTAGCTGAGAAATGGTGATCCAATCGATAAAGATTTCATTTGCCATGCTCGTTTAAAAAGACTCAAAAAATTGATCACAGATTATTAAAAATTCCCAAAATGGGAATGAACGGCGTAGTGTTACTAGCCGTTGGAAACTGACTTGACCGGTTGAGGTGTCGTGGTACCGGTAACAATCTGTGAAATCTTGCCGCGATAATTGACCAATTCCATCGTGAGTTCCAAAGCGCAGGGATATTTGAAAGCTTCAAATTGTTTTATAGATTCGGGTTCAAGAAGCATTTCACCGACTTCATAGCCGTAGCCTTGAACGTTGAATTTAGAACCTGATACTTGCTCAATAGGGACAATGGCCAGCAGTGCGGCCATTTCAAAGGGGTTTCCTGATTCTTTTGCGGTTCCGGACATGCGTTTTACGCCGAGTACTTGGATTTTCATGTTTTATGCTCCGTTGATGATTAAAAAGATAATGGTTCAGTGTTTCGCTCTTCCTTGCGTCATCGCTCAACACTGAACCGCTGTTACTGTGAATCTTGTGTTTCGGTTAAAACTGAGTAATCACTATCTGAAAGGATTGCATCAGGGTGGTAGTTGCGCCAACAGTCGCCTAATTCTGGAAATTGGCTGTTGTCTGTACATTCTTTTATGGCTTGAAAGTAACTGTTCATTAATACCCCCGTTTGACATGTGGAAACTTGAACTATATGATTGTTGCGTCATCACATAGCAAACAAACAGATGCTACATTAAAGCAAACAAATATTTGCTGTCAATAGGACAAATGGACTATAAATATGAAAAACTACATCGAAAAAGCAGAAAGAAAAGCAGGAAAACAAACTGAACTTGCAAATATGTTAGGAATTACAGCAAGTTATATAAGAATGGTTAAAGCTGGAAAAAAAGGATTTCCGATAGAAACTTGCATAGTTTTAGCAGACTACATAGGAGCAGATCGCTTGGAAGTGATCGCGGCAAGTAACCTGGTGACCGAAAAAGACGAGAAGAAAAGGAAGATTTTGGAGAGTTGTTTTACTAGAGCAGCAAGCGTGACAGCGGCCGCAATTGTCATTTCAATATTGACACTTTTACAAACAAGCCCTGTTTATGCGGGTTTTAAACAATCAATATACAATAATACAAATTATACGCAATTGCAGGCGCAAGAAATTCAGGAGGAATAGCGATTATCTTTCAGATTTTTTCTATAAGCTTCTAAACGTTTTTGACAGCGGACAATTACTTTGAAACTTTGGGACAAATAATTTGAAACGAGCTAAAAGCTATTTTTATATTGATTAGTGCCAAATAACGCGAAAATTTAACGCTCAACAGAAATAAAACAATTAATTAGCTTTTAAGGATCTTTCGACATTCTGTAATTAAGCATGGTAAATCGCAATTTAAATCAATTCCGCCAGGGTCTGTTGACGTTTTGAGATAAGTATTTAATAGATAGAAACAAACTCGTAATATTGGGGTTCCCATACCACCAACAAAACGAGTTTGCGATGCCCCGATTGATGCTCAGTGATGAGTTCTGGTCGAAGCTGGAGAAGATTCTGCTTCAAGAAGCGATATATAACAAGCGCAATCTGCGCATGACAGTAGAAGGTATGCTGTATCGAATGCGGGTTGGCTGCCCGTGGCGAGACTTGCCTGAGGCATTTGGAAGCTGGAATTCCATCTACAAAAGATTCAATGCGTGGTCATTAAGCAGCAAATGGTTAAGGATTTTCAAGGCGTTGTCTATTGATCCGGATTGTGAATGGGAATTTATTGATGGCAGCTATGTTAAAGCGCACCAGCATAGTGCAGGCGCAGCGGACAAGGAACCGCAGGCGATCGGGAAAAGCCGCGCAGGCAATACCACAAAGATTCACCTGGCGGTTGATAGTTATGGTTTACCAGCCGATTTTGAAATCACCGGTGGAGAAGTCAATGACTGTTCTATAGCACCTGATTTGATTGCCAAACTGCCTGACGCGAAAGCGATTGTTGCGGACAAAGGCTATGACAGCGAATGTATACGAGGACAGATAACGAAGAAAGGGGCTCGAGCTGTGATACCGAGAAAGCGCAACTCGTTGAAGGGCAACGCAGATATGGATTGGGGTTTGTATGGATACCGACATTTGGTGGAAAATGCTTTTGCCCGGCTAAAGCAGTATCGGGCAGTAGCGACACGATACGACAAACTGAAGAGAAATTTTGAGAGTATGGTAGCCATGGCATGTGGATATCTGTGGCTACCTATGTGAAATGTCAACAGACCCTAGGGTTATTTGAAAATTTCAAAAAATCCCTTAGCAAAGATTTAAGCTCACCTGCATGTGTTGGCTCTGCTTCCCACATTAAAATTGTGATTCGATGATTCTCAGCTTTTAAAGCGATATGACGTCTTTGAGCATCATACAACACTACCTAATTTTTCTTCGACCCACTAGGGTTCTAATGACTGTAAAGCGGCTTCTGTCGACTGAAAGATACTAATATCTAATCCTTCTGCTATAAGAATTGGTAAAACTAGATCATTCATTACAAACCCTCCTATGAACGATGACGCGACATACCTTGGCCAGGTAACGGATTACCATCGGGACCTAACTTCCCGCGCCGAGTCTTTGCTTTGTGTGCAACTTTAATTGCATAATTCACTTACCACCTGTTTCTGGATCATTTCCAATAGCTCTTGCTAGGCTTGAGATATCGAATTCACGGAATATTTGCCACAAATACAATATGGGTTCTGCCCATACCAATGGCATCAGCAATTTAGATTTATTTTCACCTCAATGAGCTAATTAAGTATTTTTTTCTTATTTTCTCAATATATTTCAATAATTCTTTTCTCATATGCTCTTCGTATTCAGGATCACTGTTTCTTAAATCGTAATCCGTTACATAGTGTGTAAACTCATTCCATGCTTCACCGAGTAACTTATCTTCTACAAAATCGGTATCAAATTTTCTCCAATACTCAGTGACAATTGCATCATCAATTTTTTCAGAAAAAGACGATTCCATTATTAACACAAGTTTCTCAATTTCTGTGTGGTTCATAATTTTACTCATCAAATAATCGCCGAGGATCTAGCGGTACATGTTTGATACCAAGTGAATCGAAATCAAGATGGAGGCGCGATTCTCCCTTTGTACCAGGATAGAGTTGGTAATCTAGTCTTATTACAGGCTTCTTTTTGTATCTCACTTGACACACCCTGCCATTTCCATGCTGTAGTCCAGGGTTAGCGCCGTCAAAATCCAGATCATCCCAGATTTTCTTTATTTTATTGGCTGATTTTATTATTACTTCATAAATCAACCGAGGATTCAATCCATCCGGATCAACAAACAACAACGGATCCCCCCGTTCACATACCCATAAGTATTCAACCCACCAGCCAGTCCAATGGGATCAGGGCTGATATATCTTCCCGTCTCCGGTTCATAATATCGGAAATAATTGTAATGAAAATTCGTTTCTTTATCAAAATACTGTCCCGGGAATCTGGGATGATATTCGAATAATTGGCTGTTGCCGTCCGGGTCTTCATCAGGCAAGTTGGCACCGAATGTGTGGGTATTCTCCCAGCGCCAGACGGCATTGTTGGCTTGATTAACAATCACTCTGGGGGTATTGAGATGATCGGCATGAATGAAGTAAGTCTGAATCGGCCCGGTTGCGGTGGGTTTTCGGATCACGGCCACCGGAATATCTTCCAGCCAGATGGTTTCCTGTCTGACCAACCCAGTCATCCGTCGGTGTGGCAGTGGTGGAATTGTCGCGATATTCACCAATCAATTGCCCGGCTTCGTCATAGAAGAAAGTAAACTTCGAGCCCAATGGACCATTCTTGCTGACGCGTTGATCCAGGGCATTGTATCGGTACGCGTGCGTCTTGCCGTTATTGACCGTGGTTGAAAGCTTGCCAGCAACATTCCAGGTAAAAGTGGTAGCGCCATCGCTCAACGGATTTCCGGCTGCATCATAGGTGTAAGTCTTCATCACCGGACCCGCGACACTTTGTAAACGATTACTGTCAGTCGTCAGGGTATAAAGATGATTGGCACTGCCGAATTGCGTGTTGGTACGGTTGCTGTTGGCATCGATCCCACAGTAAGAAACTGGTGTTGTCCGACTGGCTGGTCAGCCGATTCAATGCGTCATAGTCATAGGTTCGGTTATATACCGGGTTGGTGTCGGCTGTATTGATGACGCAGTTGGCGGCATCATAAGTCAGCGTGCGGGTATCGCTTGCCCACGCGATGGGTTTTGAGTCGACCGTCGGAATCGAAGCTGCGCGCATACGCCTGGTTATTACCCCACACCCAGCTCTTGGGCTCGCCAAACGGTTGATAGACGATATTGCTAATAACAGATTGCCATTGACGCGGATCTCGTTCGGGCGGCCATCAGCACCATACGCGGTAGTTACCTGCGTGCCGTAAGGGTAAGTCATCTGTATCGTGCGGCCGAAGCTGAAACTGGTGGAACCGGATTCATCCGACATACCGGTCAAGCGGCCGATGCCGTTGGTTCCGCCGGTATCGTAGCTCCAGATCAATGCGGGGGCCACACCGGGAACCCCGTTCACAGTGACGTGGGCACGCTTGGTGGGCCGGTTAATGGCGTCCCCCAGTTATAGCGGGGGGGTTGTGAAAGGGCCAAGCTTAGTAGACACCGGCTCGCTCTTGCGACTATATAGCCTAGCGGTACTGCATATTGGCACATCTTCTTGACTGTCTGGCGGTGAATTCCAAAATATCGCGCAACTTCGCGTTCACTTCTGCCATCCACCATCACCGCTCGTCGAATCTTCACATATAGTTCCACTGTATACATCCTCATCGCCTTTTACTTGATGCTTATCGCATCAGCTTACAGGCTTCAAGACTGGTACACTTTTGTTCCGCCATTCCCGCGAAATCTAGTGCGCCTCAGTGGTACATTTTTACTCCGATATTTACAATGCTTTAAGGTGTATCCAAGGTAACCATTCTCCAGCTTTATGGGGTGGCGTTACTCGGGCATCATGGTTCTGAGTTTTTCCGATCTCAGCCAGCGAGGGCAACGCATCACTGCGCACCCGTTGATCAGGCGAGAGATGTCGTTTTACAAATTGCGGTATCCCTTTCCGGTTAATGCCTGAAACTTGCTGCATAGCAATAAACCCAGTTCGCTTGCTTCGATTCTCAACTGCCCACTAGTATCGGCGTTTTTCTTTCGGCACCCCCGCCCTCGCTTTCCCCCAGTCTGTCGCCTCCTATCAGTGCGTCGTCAATTTCAATCAATTCTTCTAGCCGATAGATGCTATCCCGGTGCCCCATGGCGATTCGAATCATGCGCAACATCCGACTGGCCGTAATCCACGATACATTCATCCGCTTCGATAAACGTAACGCAGAAATACCGCCTTTATCTGAAGCTAACAGATAAATTGCCCAAAACCACTTAACCAACGACAGATTGGTTGAATGAAACAACGTTCCGGCAGTCAGCGGATTGTTTATGGCAGCAACTGCATTCCCAGCTATGATGGATTGTTATGGCATAACCATAATCATGTCCGCAGTACGAGCAGCGAAATCCTTCTCGCCAGCGTTGCTGAAATAGTGCTCGGGCGCACGCCTCTTACGTCCCATAATGCTTTTGCCACTCCAACAAATTCAGTTCCTTGCCTTTCATCACTTACTCTCTTATTCTGTTGATCTTGCGGCTTAGGACAAATTAAACTCAAAATGGCTCATAGGCATATATTAATTTAATGCATACATACTCAGATTGACTCGTTCAAAAACGTGTTTAACAGTTCCACATAATAAAAAACCCAACTCAAAATGGTTGGGTTTTTTATTAGTTCAGAAATCGAAATTAAGCAGCTTGGATATTGGCTGCTTGTTTGCCTTTCTCACCTTGGGTTATGTCAAAAGAAACTTTTTGACCTTCTTTCAGTGTCTTGAAGCCACCCATATTAATTGCGGAAAAATGCGCAAACAAATCCACACCTCCATCATCGGGCGTAACAAATCCAAAACCTTTATCATCATTAAACCATTTTACTGTACCTGTTGCCATGTGTTTACTTCCTTTAAAAAATACGGAAAGCTTCCGTAAAGCTATTTGAATCGAAGATTGCACATGGAATACCAGTACTGCAAAAACTTTGAAACAAATTCATTGCAACAATTAATTATACGCCAATTAAAGCTAACAGTCAAGATAATACGGAAATATAAGCTGCCTTAAATTTATTCCCTCCTTGCGAGTTCAACTATTAAATGCGGCTAATTCAAACGTGAGGTATTCTGATTTTCAAGGAATCCGAAGTTTCATAAAATGAAGACATGAAATGGAGGGTGAAAATGGAATTACCCCGCACCCAATATAGTCAGGAATTTCGGGAGCAATCAGTTAAGTTTTTAAAGAAAGTTGATTGACTCTGGTTGAAGCAGCAAAACGGCTGTCGTTACCCCAAGGGACACTAAAGAATTGGGTTTATACTGACAAACGAGGAGAGCTCACTACAGTAGGCAAGCATCAGAAGCCGCTGTTTGAACTTGAGTTAGAGCTATCCAGAGTTAAACGTGAATTAGCAGAAGTCAAGATGGAGCGTGATTTTATAAAAAATGTGTGACGTATTTCGCGAAGCTTAGTTGTTACATTTGGTGGTGAAAGAGGGTCTGATTGAATCGATGCGACAAAAATATCCGATTGCGCTCATGTGCCGGGCATTTGATGTTTCCGAGAGCGGCTTTCATGCCCAAAGGACTCGCCCGGTCTGTAAACGTAAGCAGGAGAATACAAGACTGGAAATAGAAATACTGGCCGCACACCAACGTACACGAGAGACCTACAATGCCGAGCGCTTGCATTATGACTTGGCGGATCACGGAGTACAAACCACGCCATACCGCGTTAGAACATTGCGCAAGAAATTGAACTTGCGTTGTAAGCAAAAACTGAAATTCAAGGCGACCACCGATTCTAAACATCATTTACCGGTTGCGCCCAATATTCTGAACCGGGAATTTGCTGTTAACGCACCTGATAAAGTGTGGGTCAGTGACATCACTTACATCCCTACAGACGAAGGTTGGCTGTATTTGGCTGGCGTAAAGGATCTGTTTAATGGAGAACTGGTAGGCTATGCCATGAATGAGAGAATGACCAGGAGCCTGGTTATACAGGCATTATTTCGTGCAACAGCGAAAAAACATCCGGACAAAGGACTCATTGCTCACTCGGATAGTAAGAATACATGCACCAGATTTCAATAATGAGTTGACTCAATTATTGAATGAGTAATTATTGGAGCTCTGGTGCCGTAAGGGTTGCCAAGTTTCCTGACCCCCACTCTGATCGACCACAATTTGTGTCATTCCTCGGATCTGTCGGTTACTTGGCAACATCTGACGGTGAGGTTTCACCTCGCCTTTGTCTGTGACCCAAGAAGGGCCTGATCGCTTATCTCTTTACTGTCTTGTCCTGACAATCGGTTTGGGTGAATCCCTATCAATAACTGTATTCAAAATGGGGAACGAAAATGAATAATCAATCATTATCCAATCATCAAACCATTGTTGGGGGAGTCGATACACACAAAGATCTTCATTTCGTCGCTATAGTCGATGCCTATGATCGAGTACTTTCCAGTAATTCTTTCCCAACGACGCGACAGGGTTATAAATCAATGTTGGATTGGATGCAATCTTTTGGTGAGGTCAAGCGCATTGGAATAGAATGCACAGGGACTTATGGTGTAGGCTTGTTAAGATATTTACAACAATTTGATATCGAAATTTTAGAGGTTACTGCACCAGATAAAACAATTCGGCGCAAACGTGGTAAAGACGACACAATTGATGCGGAAAATGCGGCGCATGCAGCATTTGCTGGTATACGCACCGTCACACCTAAAACGCGTGATGGCATGGTCGAATCGCTACGGGTTCTCAAGATGTGTAGGAAGACCGCCATTGCAGCTCGCCGTATCGCACTACAAATGATCCAAATGAATATTATCTCTGCGCCAGAAGCGATTCGTGAATCACTACGCACAATGACTCGAATGCAATTAATCCGTACCCTTGCTGCCTGGCGACCAGATCTGAGTGGGTATCGTGATATATCAACTGCATACAAAATTGCATTGAAATCGCTTGCACGACGATATTTGGAGTTACATGACGAAATTGCAGATTTGGATGTGATGATTTCCGTCATTGTTGATGAATTAGCCCCCGAACTGATTACAGGCAAAGCCATTGGATATGAATCTGCGGCACAGCTACTCATTACCATAGGAGACAATCCGGAACGCTTAAAGTCTGAAGCTAGCTTTGCGGCGTTGTGTGGTGTCAATCCAATTCCTGCCTCATCAGGCAAGGTCAATAGGCACAGGTTAAATCGTGGGGGTGATAGAGCGGCTAACAGCGCGCTGCATATTATTGCTATAGGACGATTGCGGATAGACGCCAGAACTAAAGAGTATGTTGAAAAGCGTTTAACTCAGGGTCACACTAAACTTGAAGCACTTCGTTGCCTTAAACGTTATATCGCAAGAGAGGTATATTACACTTTGAGAAAGAGAAATAATTTAATCAATAGCGCACAAATTGCAGCTTGACATTTAGAAGGGCATCCGCGGCAGCCAATACTGTGCACATGATTACCAGAATGTATTGCAACAATTTGGCATGATTGCTTCCATGAGTCGTAAGGGTGATTGCTATGATAATGCACCGATGGAAAGCTTCTGGGGGATACTTAAAACCGAGCTGGTGCATCATAGAAGATTCAAAACACGGCAACAAGCCATCCAGGAGATTACCGAATATCAGTAGTGTCCGGCAATTTACCCAAGATGATTGTATAACAGATTGATCTGTAGAATGAAATGGTATGTTTGGGGGTGTCACCGATTTGAAAGTGAATTTTTTGCGAAACTGGAGATTTCCCTACGTGGCTTCTTATCATGCATTCAGGCAAATTGGTATTCGCACAACTCATGGATTACTTGCCCCTTCACACATTCCGCCGCTGTGTACAGCGTTACCCTTCCAAATATCCCACCAAGACTCTTTCGCATCTCGATCAATTTCTTTGCATGGCTTTCGCGCAGCTGACTTACCGCGAGAGTCTGCGCAACATCGAAACCTGTCTGCGCGCTCACCAAGCTAAGCTTTATCACTTGGGCATACGAGGCAACATCGCCAAGAGTACGTTGGCCGATGCCAACGAGCAGCGCGATTGTCGCATCTACATGGATTTCGCGATGAGCTTGATCCAGATCGCCAGAAAGCTTTACTCCAGCGATAGCTTAGCGGTGGAGTTGGAACAGACAGTCTATGCACTCGATACCACGACCATCGATCTGTGTTTGAGCGTCTTTCCATGGGCGCGCTTTCGTCAGACCAAAGCTGCCGTCAAGATGCATACACTGCTTGATCTACGCGGCAACATTCCAACGTTCATCCATATCAGCGACGGCAAGATGCACGAAGTCAATGTGCTCGATTTCCTGATCCCCGAAGCTGGCAGCTTTTACATCATGGATCGGGGCTTTACCGACTTTGCTCGCTGGTTCACTATGCATCAAGCACAAGCATTTTTTGTAACGCGCGCTAAATCCAGTCTCCTTTTTCGCCGTGTCTACTCTCACTCAGTGGACAAATCCACGGGACTGCGATGCGATCAGACCATTGCATTGACCGCTACGAAGGCCAGCAAGGATTACCCGCAGCACCTACGACGTATTAAGTTCTATGATGCCGAACACGACAAGCATCTGGTATTTCTAACCAACAACTTCGATTTACCTGCACTGACCATCGCTCAGCTTTATCGTTGTCGCTGGCAGATCGAACTATTCTTCAAGTGGATCAAACAACATCTTCGTATCAAGCAATTCTACGGAACCACTGAAAACGCAGTCAAGACACAGATATGGATTGCCATCTCGGTTTATGTCTTGGTTGCCATCGTAAAAAAGCGACTCAATACCGAGACTTCACTTTACACAATCCTACAAATCCTGAGCCTAACTCTTTTCGAGAAAACTAACCTAGATCAATTACTTAAAAATACTGAGATGCAAATGATCACTCACCATAACAACAACCAACTGAATCTATTCAACTAAATTGCCGGACACTACTGACCGAATATATAGAAATATTCTATAACCGGCAGAGAAAACAGAAAAAGCTGGATTATTTTTCACCAGCACAATTTACGCAGCAATACTATGCAAATTTGCTTGTTGCTTAAACCGATGGACTCCATTTTTGACAGCACATACATGGACGCCCACTTTCTGCCAAGCTTTCAGTCAATGATTTTGAGCAGGTAAAGATTGCTGCCATACATCCGGACTTTGTATGAGGCGCATTGCCCCTGCCCCTGATGGAATTTGCTGAGTAGCGCCTTATCACCTCAGCGTGCTCTATGCACTGTGTGCTGTTTAGGTTTAGCTACTCACGGTCTGACCAGTTTCGCCATCATTGTCATGATTGCCCGTGCAATCGGTTGAAATTTTTCTCCTTAAATCTGCTGCAGTGCTATCAATAAATTTCTATGCAACACCATAATCATGCTCGGCAGCAACTGGTGTCGTAGCGCGATTATGGTGGAATGTTGTGCCTTGGGCGAGCAACGCCCAGATAATACGAGCATTTTTATTCGCTAGTGCAACAGCAGCGATATTCTTGTTGCGTCGAGCTATCAGTTTACGCAACCAGCTTTCTGGTTCTTCCTTATTTTCAGCAAAACGGATGACTGCTCTTGCTCCGTGAATCAGCAAAGTGCGCAGATAAGTGTCGCCACGTTTACTGATGCCGAGTAATATCTGCTTGCCACCACTGGAGCACTGTTTTGGCACCAATCCAAACCATGCCGAAAGTTGCTTGCCGTTCTTGAACTCTGTGGCATTTCCAACTGTTGCAACAATGGCGCTCGCCGTAATCGGGCCAATACCGGGAATAGCTTCCAATCTTTGACTGGCTTCGTTCTCCTTGTGCCACAGCTTGATCTGCAATTCCAACTCTTCTATTTGTCAACTTAGTTGTTTGAGATGATCATTCAACTGTTTCAGTAAATGACGCATTGATCCTGGTAAATCGTTTCCAGCATCTTCCAGAATATCCGGCACCCGATTGATAATCGAACGGATCCCTTGTGGGATAACAATACCAAATTCAGAAAGCAGGCCGCGTATCTGATTTGCCTGTGCGGTTCTGGCTTTGACGAAACCTTGCCTGGCACGATGCACTGACAAAATGGCTTGTTGCTCAATATTCTTGATCGATACAAAACGCATGTTGGGTCGGCTTACCGCTTCGCAGATCGCTTCCGCATCTGCCATATCATGCTTGTTGGTCTTGACGTAGGGTTTGACAAATTGGGGTGACATGAGCTTGACGGTGTGCCCAAATTCGCACAGCTTTCTCGCCCAATGGTGTGAACTACCGCAGGCTTCCATCCCAATCAGGCAAGGCTCCAGATTGGCAAAAAACTTTGACATCTCGCTACGGCGCAACTGCTTGCGCAGAAACGCCTTACCATACATATCCACGCCATGAATCTGAAATACCTCTTTTGCCAAATCAATGCCTATCGTTGTAATCTTCATGTCGGACGCTCCTCTCTTATTTAGTGGGCTTTATTGCACCACTACTTTGGCACTTCGATGCCGTTTAGGGTAGTGGGCGTCCATTCCATTACATCAGGTCGAGACTCTCTCGACTCCATGAAAAAAATGTCCATCAAATTGGGACAACTCCAACTCCAGTTCAGTTTTTTATTTGACCGCAACATTACATAAAACCATACGGGTACAGGTTACTAATGATGAGTCAATAGATACGGAAACTAGGCGGTCGTATTTATATTTCGCCCGAGATTTAAGGGTAGGTTTAGTGCAGATTGAGAATTATCAGGAATGGCCTCAATTAATGCGAGAGCACCTGCGGCGTTAATATCTATGGTCTTTTTAAGAACTGCAATGCCAACTGCTTCCTTAGTATTAAAGTCCGCCATTTCAGTTGCTATTCTTGCTATACCGGTTACATCCATGAAATTTCTCCCAATTTTTATAAAGATCATTACGGCAGGTATTGCTCTATCTTTTAGGGATCCTCGGGATTTTCACTCCACCAGACTAAAATTGTATATTGCTCATAGCAATATACATCATTTCTTGATTAATCTTTTCTTAGAAACGTTGAGAAAAGCTTTTTGAGATGATCTTGCCAATCCAGTCCGACTTTTAATGGTACTTTCACTTGAATGCTTGTGTTCTCAGTATTTTTTCCTTCCAAATACAAAATATATTGCCCCGCTTCACTCAGTTTAAAAGCTTGGGTGACTACGCCCGATAGGTGCTGCTGCGCAGGCGTAGACAATATTTCGAGTTCTTTTTCCGTGTCTTCAGTAGTTACTATCCTAACCAAGCGTTGAGATAACAGAAAATTTCGTGCCGATTCCGGATAAAGCAAGTCGATCGAGATATTCACTGCCGCTGGTTCGGGTACTTTCCCACATTGAACAGGAACATGGGGTGATCGCAGAGTATCTTCAGGTGACTCGTAGTCCGCCGGGAGATAATATCCTGAATAACCAATGATTAGGTTTTCAGTTTCTATGGTGCAAGCACCGCCGCGAAAACCTTTGGGATAAGTTTCGGCTGAATCCCCTTGTGAGCTTGTACCATAGAGCATGCCAAACATCAGGACGGAAAATATGATCCCAATCAAAATTACAAACATAAATTTATGGGAAGAAAATTTTGAATGGGTAAACATAGTATTTTTTACTGATAAACAGGAATGACGAAAAATTATATCAGCCAAAACAGTTTCATAGTAATAGTACTTGCGTTTGCTGCAGGAGATTATTGGGGGTTTTGATGATAAGTTGTTCGGATGCACTTACATTTATTCCGTGATAAAAATAGTTTAAGGAATGTACCCTGTATAATGTAACCACATCAACATGTCTAATTTAATGCTGTAGAAACAACATCCTGATTCATTTGATTATGGCTTTTCTGATCAACATAGCGAAGGAATCCGATAACTTTATGTATCTATCAATGACAAATTGATAGGCTTGAGGAGACATTTTTCTCCAAATTTTCCCAATGATATCAATCCACTGACTCTGCGTACTCAGGGTATTTACTCGCGAAATTGGATAAGTAGTGTTCAAGAAAGACCAATCCGGCGACATTTTCCAATAATTAGGTATCTGGATTGAACTTCAATGATTTTTTGCCAACGGTCTGGGCCACGCGCGTGATGAATCCGTTTTCATATCCAGCCTTAGCAAGCAAATCAGCGACGGTGTCGGCGTGGAATTTGTTCAATCCCGCTCGCCATTAATGATAACCCTTGAGCTCCATCGGATAAGCACTGCGTGGCGTTTTCCAGTTGCGGGGCTCTCACTGCCAGTTTTATGGCATCATCAGCGCCAGGGTGAATAACGTTCAAGCATATCTGGCATGGGGTGTGAATAAAGCAGATCTTTCGGCAAGATTTTGTCTTCACAGATTTCCTGGTTCGGATCTTCGTTATTTGCCGCATCAATCAGTACTTTTACTTTGTCGAAGTTTTGCCGGGTCATATCGAAAAATTAATTAGTCTGATTATTGACGTTAGAACGCCTTTGAGACAATTATAATTAAAACATATGATTTCCTCTTGTAAAATGATCAAAGCGTGATCATGATATTTGCGCTTAACCTGATTTAGGCTGGATGAGGAACACATAGATACATAATTCAGCCCGCGATGATTCTGTTGAATTGGAGAAGATTTATGAAACGGCGCACTTTTTTATTTAAAATACTGGCTGTTGCGACCATGTTTCCTCTGATGCCGGCATGCTTGCGCACGCCGATGGTTAGCGAAGCAGCCAGCCCTATTTCACCCATCAACAAACCTCATAAGGAATGGCGTGAATTGGTCTCGCCCAGGGCTTATCAGATCCTGTTCGAGGAAGCAACCGAACGTCCGGAATCGAGTAATCTGGTTTATGAAGATCGAGAAGGCACTTTTATTTGCGCAGCATGTTATCTTCCACTGTTTGAAAGCGCATTTAAGTATGAGAGTTGGACCGGTTGGCCCAGTTTTACCCAACCGATAGCCGGGCATATAGCAACTAAAATCGACTTTAAGATGATTTGGCCGCGTACGGAATACCACTGCGCACGCTGTGGAGGTCATCAAGGCCATGTCTTCACGGATGGCCCTCCTCCTCGTGGAGAGCGCTGGTGTAATAATGGCATTGCGCTCAGTTTCGTACCAAAAGAAGAGCAGTTGCCAGCGCTCAGAGGCTAATTGGCTATTCATGTTATCAATACCATTTACCGAGCGAGAAATAATCATGGCTAAAACATATCAAGATTATTTTGATGAATTGGGTTTCAAAGAATCGTCCAGTATTCCTGATGGTACGCAAAACTATGGCACTGAAAATCCATTTGGTTATATCGGAAAGTATCAATTCGGGGAAGCGGCTCTTTTTGATCTCGGATACTATGGCCTTGATAATAGTGATGACAATTTATTCAGAAACGATTGGATTGGCAATTGGTCAGGCAAGAATGGAATCCATAGTAAGCAGGATTACTTCAGCAATGGTGCCATACAAGAAATAATCATCCGCGACTGGCACGATATTTTATGGGAAAGAATAAAGTTTCTGGAGCTTGATAAATACGAAGGACAGATCCTTAATGACAATCCAATAACAATCTCCGGAATGCTGGCAGCTGCACATCTTGTCGGCGCAGGTAGCACCTCATCTGAAACAGCTGGTTTGAAAGGCTATTTGCAGTCGGGAGCAATTTTCAGCAAAGCAGATGGAAATGGAACCACTGCCAATACTTTTATGATTTCTTTTGAGGGCTTCCAGACTCCTTTTACAGCCGATCATAACAAAGCCGAATTGATTGCAGGCGGAACGGGAAATGACACACTGACCGGGTTTGAAGGTAATGATATATTAAACGGAAATGAAAATACTGACGCAGCCATTTACCGTGGGCACTTTAATGATTACGACATTCAGCACAATGCTGATGAAAGTTGGACGGTTAAACATAAGAATGGCGGAGTAGACGGTGCAGATACACTCAATCAAATCGAACGTATTCAATTTGATGATATTTCATTAGCGCTTGATTTTGACGGCAAGGCTGGCATCACGGCCAAAACGTTGGGTGCTGTTTTTGGCCGGGAATCGGTGTCAAACGAGACCTTTTCCGGCATTGGCTTGAACTTGCTTGATAATGGTATGAGTTACGAAGCCTTGATGCAATTTGCAATTAGTGCGGCGCTTGGCGACAACATAACAAATCATACGGCTGTTGTGAACCTGTTATATGAGAATGTGGTTGGCCATGCGCCGTCCGCGGTAGATCAAGCCTATTATGTAGGTTTGCTGGATTCAGGCACTCATACTGTTGCTTCTATTGGCGTTATGGCTGCAGATACAGCCCTCAACGAGGAAAACATTAATCTTGCAGAATTATCCCAAATTGGGATGGAATATTTATTGATTTCTGTTTAAATGTAAGTACTGAGCTCAACGGAGGTACTCTCCCATTGCTTCCGGCTGTCGAATGACATCAAGAACGCGCAGGTTGAGCTCTCGTCCTCCTGGCACTTGCCACATGATTGATTGGCCTACAGACAACCCGAGCAAGGCGCTTCCGACGGGAGCTGCAACAGAGATTGTATCTTGTGCGCCTGCCTCGTCAGGATAAACAAGCGTAAGCTGATACTCCGAACCATTCGTATCATCAACAAAACGAATTGTAGAATTCATGGTAATCACATCAGGTGGCACTTCAGTGGGTTCTACGACTGATGCGCGATCAATTTCATCAATAAGCGCATCAATCCCGGGAAGTTGACTATAGTTTTTGGAGCTGAACAAGCGTTCAAGACGTGCCAGGTCCAGACTGGTTATAATGATAGGTGGCATGTTTTGCATGATTTTATCCTCTTAAATTGCAAACAAAAAATATACCAGAGCAAATGCCCAATGCTTGACTTACGTCGCAGCGCTTTGTGGGGGTCGGTCAGAGTAAATTATCAGGCTTATCGGTACTAAATTTTTTGAATCGAAGTATATCGACGTCAATAAAGAAGAACTCCTCCCGATAAGAAGTACTCACTCATGAGCTCCCGGTATCCCATGTATCAATCTAGATCCGCACCGGAAATATCAAAAAGTTTTCAATTAAAGATATGATCTTTGCGATGCTAGAAAAGATTCAACAGGTGGTGTAATCAGAATTATGCGAATATAACGCATAGAATATTATATCTTAACTAACTGTTTTGCTGTCAGAAAAGCCGCTGTATTGAATCCTGCAATTTGACCTGCTATGCGGGATCTAAGGCCGGATGCATCAAAACAATGAATGACACTGATTCCACTCGTACCTTTAATTGCCGCATTCCAGAACTGATCGGTGCTGGTACCGATCGGTGAAACAACCCCCATTCCAGTAACAACGATGCGCATACAAAATCAAACAAAAAGATTTAAGGCAGAATTAATATTTTATTGAATATACTGAAAGCTTGAAAGGCTGTCAAACACGGCATCAACAGGGTTAAGTGAACAGTGTACCCTTTCTGGAATTTTAGAATTTATTTGATATTTGATCGTACCTTGAATTATCCATCCAGAGATCTGCTACATTAATATCACATCGTATTGTTCTTGTGAGTAGGATTCCTCAATTTGCAGACTTATAGGCTTAGCTATGAAATCACCCAGTTGAGCCAAACTTTGCGATTCTTCATCAAGAAACAAATCGATGACTTGCTGTGATGCCAAAATTCGAAATTCATTCGCATCAAATTGCCTCGACTCCCGAAGCAGCTCCCGCAAAATCTCGTAGCAGATGGTTTGTGCCGTCCTGACTTCGCCGCGCCCTTGGCAAGTTGGGCAGGTTTCACAGAGTACATGCGCCAAACTCTCGCGGGTACGCTTACGCGTCATTTCAACCAGACCTAATGCGCTGAAACTGTTGACGGTTATGCGCGTACGATCCTTCGACAATGCTTTGTTGAATTCAGCCAGAACTGCATTTTTGTGATCTTCGGACTCCATATCGATGAAGTCAATGAGGATAATTCCGCCCAAATTACGCATCCGCAGTTGTCTGGCAATGACCTGTGCTGCTTCAAGATTGGTTTTAAACACAGTATCGTCGAAATTGCGCACACCAATAAAACCGCCGGTATTGACATCCATTGTGGTGAGTGCTTCAGTTTGATCAATGATTAAATATCCGCCAGATTTTAAATTAACTCGCTTGGCCAGAGATCTTTCAATCTCTTCTTCAACAGCATACAAATCAAATAATGGTCGATCGCCGGTATACAAAGTTATCCGCTCCGCGATACACGTCATGTAGCTTTGCGCAAATTTCACCAGTTTTTGATAATTTTCACGTGAATCGACCAGAATGCGAACTGTATCCTCATCGATAAAATCGCGTAATACGCGATGGCTAAGATCCAAATCCTGATAAAGCAATACGGGTGCAGAAATAGTCGCAGACTTTTGCTGGATGTCGCGCCATAATCGATGCAAATATTCCAAATCAGCGCGCAGATCGTTTTCATCTGCAGTTTCCGCCATGGTTCGGATGATATAACCACCCTCTTCATCCTCGGGAAGAATTTGCTGCAACTTTTCACGTAATAACTCACGTTCGCTGTCATCTTCAATACGCTGCGAGATACCGATATGGGATTCGTGCGGAAGATAGACCAATAAACGGCCCGCCAGGCTTATCTGAGTGGAAAGCCGAGCGCCCTTGGTGCTTATCGCATCCTTGATCACTTGAACCACGATACTATTGCCTACGTAAAGCAGCTTCTCGATCGGTTTCATTATATCCCCTTCCGGCTTGGGATCCCGAATATCAGCCACATGTAAGAAAGCCGCCCGGTCAAGGCCAATATCTACAAACGCCGATTGCATACCTGGTAACACACGGCTCACCCGACCGTTATAAATATTTCCTACGATACCGCGTCCGCTGGTGCGCTCGATATGCAATTCTTGTGTTACGCCTTGTTCGAGTATAGCAACCCTGGTTTCTTGGGGCGTAATATTGACTAGAATTTCGTTACTCATGTTCGATACTTATTATTCTTATTTAAATCAGGTAATTGAGATGTTTGGTCAAAGATTTTTACAGCATCCTTTACAAGATATCGCGGGATAAATTCAATTTTGATCTTCAAGCTAAACAACTTGTATGCCGGTTTCCTCTAGCAATTGTATGGTTTCATACAGCGGAAGACCCATAATCCCACTATAGCTTCCTGATATTTCAGCAATAAATGCGGCCGCCATACCCTGAATTGCATAAGCGCCCGCTTTGTCCAAGATATTATTATTTTCCAGGTATCGACGTATTTCCCGCTCGGTAATTTCACGAAATCGTACGGTTGAAGTCGATAGCTTAACTTGAATATTATCTCCGATTCCCACACCAATAGCGGTTAATACCTGATGTGATCGCCCGGATAAAGTTTTTAGCATATCTGTTGCATGCATTTTATCCCTGGGTTTACCCAATATGGTGCCGTCAATCGTGACAATCGTATCAGCGACCAAGACAGGCAATACCGGCAACCGACGTTGCAACAGCCTTTTCCAACTCTCGTTAGCTTTATATTGTGTAATCCGATAAATATAGTCAGTAGGTGCTTCATTTTCAAATGACTGCTCATCGATATCAATAGTACGGCCTAAGGTTTCACGCATCATCAGAAGATTAAATCGTACGCCCACCTGTCTTAATAACTCACGTCTTCTAGGGCTTCTTGAGGCAAGATATATTTGGTTCTCGAGAAACATCTCAATCAATATAGTTTTAATCGGTAAACGCAGGATTCTATATCACTAGCAGTTCATTTATCGGATCTGAAATACGGTGGAAAATTGAGTAAGTGCATGCTCGTTTTTCAATCCCTGTGGTAAGGATGGTTTTTTATAATTGATATAGCTCGATAGAGTTGCTCCGCCAGTACTACACGGACAAGTCCATGGGGTAACGTAAATTTCGATACAGCGATCAATGCGTTGGCCGTATGTTTGATATCACAATGCAAACCATCTGCTCCCCCAATAACAAAGGCGATCGCATCGCCACTATCCATCCATCCTTGCATTTCATTGGCAAATTGTTTTGTTGTCCACTGCTGGCCACTTTCATCCAAGACTTGAATCCGGCAATGATGCGGCAGAACTGTACGAATACGGTGATATTCTGCCAAAAGAAGCTGTTCAACCGTTTTCCCGGAAACCCGTTTTTCCGGTTTTATTTCAATCAAATTCACCGATATTTCCCGCGGTATGCGTTTGATATATTCAAAATAACCCGTATTGACCCAATCTGGCATCTTATGCCCGACCGCGAGTATAAAACATTTCATAATCTGAAAAAATCATGCATGATCCGGGGAAGATTAATTCCTCTCACGCCATAACGCTTGCAAATTGTAGTATTCGCGAACGGCCGGTAGCATGATGTGTACGATCACATCACCCAAGTCAACCAGCAGCCAGTCACCTGATTGCTCTCCTTCCACACTGAAAACATTTCCTCCAGCAGCTTTAACCTTTTCTTGCACATTGTTTGCCAGAGATTTTGTCTGGCGTGTTGAATCCGCGCTGGCAATAATGATGTGTTCAAACATTGAAGTTATTTTTGTGACATTGATTACATCGATATCATGCGCTTTAATTTCCTCCAGTGCATCGATTATGATCGTAATAAGCTTTTCAGAATTCATAAATTTCCAGTGTATAACCGATTGGTTTGAATATAATCAACGACATTCTCAGGTAATAAATAGCGTATGCTTTTATTGTTTTTTATTAGTGATCGTATATGCGACGCCGAGATTTCCAGTAATGATGTCCGGGCAGTATAAATAAAGCCATTGGATTGTGATTCGAGATCGCTCGCATATGCAACGGAACGAGATACAAATTCCTTTTGTATTTCTGCAGATAACGTCTTATTCTTGCCGATCGGAACATAACCCGGGCGGGCAACCAAAATAATATGGCACAAAGCAAATAACTCCTGCCATTCCATCCAGTGATCTATTTTAACAAACGCATCAATCCCCAGGATAAAACAAAGTGCCGCATGATCACCGAGCTCACACCTGAACTCACGTAGCGATTGAATCGTCGTACTGATACCGGGACGATTAACTTCACGTTCGTCAAGAGAAAACCGGGTGTTATCTTGTATTGCCAAACGCACCATGGCTGAACGATGGCCTCTTGATGCAGCAGGAGCAACCCGTAATCGAGGCGCGCCTGAAGGTATAAAAAGAATGCGCTTCAAACCGACATGATCGAGTAACTCTTCAGCGATACGCAGGTGACCATAGTGAATAGGATCAAATGTACCGCCGTAGATCCCGGTTAGAGGAAACTTATCAATAATTTCCACCCTTTCTCAATCTCAAGATTTAGGATATATCATAGTAAAGCAAGCCGCATATCTGTCAACACCTCTGACAAATGTGTAGTGAAACGCGCTGCAGCGGCGCCATCTATGACGCGGTGATCGTAAGAAAGTGACAGGGGAAGTGTTAAACGCGGGACAAACTGATGATCTTGATAAACCGGCTTAATATCGGCCTTTGAAATTCCCAGAATGGCGACTTCAGGAGCATTGATAATGGGTGTGAATGCTGTACCGCCAATTCCACCCAAGCTTGATATGGTAAAACTGGCGCCTTGCATATCGGTGGGTTTCAGTTTGCCTTCGCGCGCTAATGAAGATAGCCGGGTTAGTTCTTCGGCAATCGCAAAAATTCCTTTCTGATCCACGTCTTTGATTACAGGCACAACCAGCCCATTGATCGTATCCACGGCAAAGCCGATATGATAATAATGTTTGATGATTAAACTGGCTCCTTCATCTGCATTATTGTCGAGTGATGCATTAAACTCCGGAAATTTCTTTAACGGCGCGATCAATGCCTTCATCACAAATGCCAGCAAAGTCAATTTCACTTTATTGTCATTTTGATTCTCGTTGGATTTTTTTCGCAACGCTTCCAAATCAGTAATATCCGCCTGATCGAACTGAGTTACATGCGGAATCATTACCCAATTGCGATGTAAATTGGTGCCAGAGATTTGTTTGATGCGTGTCAGGTTTCTTGACTCAACTGGACCATATTTAGCGAAATTGACTTCAGGCCATGGCGGCAAATCAAACGCCGTTCCTGAATTTTTATTCCCGGATTTCAATAATTCCGCTTTTACATAGACTTGCACATCTTCTTTCAAGATACGCTGTTTAGGGCCGCTTCCTGTAACTAACTCCAAATTAACACCCAACTCCCGTGCAAAGCGGCGAATTGAAGGACTGGCATGCGCTCTGGAAGAAATATCGTCTCTAGTGAGTATCGATTGTGACGTGTCTTGTACTGGCTGAACGTTATCCGGTTTGACCCCAACTTCAGGCGTAACTTCGACAACATTCTTGTGGGCGTTTTCTTCTGCTGCGGTTTGAGGCAGTGGCTCAATTTGGATATCGCCAGAATCTTCGATGGTTAAGATTGCTGTGCCCTCCGATACTTTATCCCCGGATTTGACAAAAATTTCCTTGATTACACCACTGAAAGGTGATGGAATCTCGATTGTGGCCTTGTCCGACTCTAGTGTAATAAGCGAATCCTCTGCTTTAACAGCATCGCCCGCTTTAATTAGGATCTCAATAACGGGAACATCTTTGAAATCTCCGATATCAGGAATGAAGACTTTTCTTAATTCAGCCACATGTTTTCCTCAAATTGCTCCGCTAGAAAGAGATAATGATATAAGTGTTTTTCTTAAACGATTAATGCTATTTCCTGCAAATCTAACTTATTGCGGGATTTGGCTTCTCAGGATCAATACCGTATTTTTGTATCGCATCCGCAACTTGCTGAGATGAAATTTTCCCTTCTTCCGTCAATGCCTTAAGTGCTGCAACGGTAATATAAAATCGATCAACTTCAAAAAAACGGCGCAATTTCTCACGCGTATCGGAGCGTCCAAAACCATCCGTTCCGAGAACATAATATCGCCCCGGAATAAATTCACGAATTTGATCGGCATAAATTTTCATATAATCGGTTGCAGCAACTACCGGCCCTACGTGCCCTTTAAGGCAATTTTGCACATGAGACAGTTTAGCCGGTTGCGTTGGGTGCAACATATTCCAACGCATAACCCCCAACGCCTCACGCCTCAATTCATTGAAGCTGGTTACACCCCAGATATCCGCGCTAACGTTATATTCGTGTTTGAGTATTTCGGCAGCTGCGATTACTTCGCGCAATATGGCTCCCGCCCCTAATAACTGAACGTGTGGCTCTTTGCTGTTCTTATTTCCTGGCTTGAACAGATACATTCCTCGTAAAATATCTTTCTCAGCGCCAGCAGGCATTCCAGGATGAGCGTAGTTTTCATTCATTACCGTAATATAATAATAAATATCCTCTTGTTCCTGATACATCCGGCGCAATCCATCCTGGATAATCACAGCCAGCTCATAAGCAAATGCCGGATCATACGATACGCAATTGGGAATCGTTGATGCAACAATATGGCTATGTCCATCTTCATGCTGCAGCCCTTCGCCATTCAATGTCGTACGGCCCGCCGTCCCTCCCAGCAAGAAACCACGGCAACGCATATCTCCTGCCGCCCAGGCTAGATCACCGATACGCTGAAAACCAAACATGGAATAAAAAATAAAGAATGGGATCATCTGAACCCCATGAGTGCTATAAGATGTCGCAGCCGCTATCCAGGATGACATCGCTCCCGCCTCGTTAATGCCTTCCTGAAGAATCTGCCCGTTCTTGTCTTCTTTGTAGTACATCAATTGATCAGCATCTTGCGGCGTGTATAGTTGACCTTCCGAAGACCAGATTCCCAGCTGTCGAAACATACCTTCCATACCAAATGTGCGCGACTCATCGGCAACTATCGGGACGATATGCTTATTAATTTTTTTATCCTTAACCAGAAGATTCAGAATACGCACATAAGCCATGGTAGTTGACGACTCATGCCCTTCTGCACTGGCTTTCAATAACGCTTCAAAAGCGGATAATTGCGGCACCTGCAATGGCTGTGCCTTGGTTGTACGTCGATGGAAAGCGCCACCCAGCGCTTTACGCCGCTCTTTCATGTAGGTGAATTCCGGAGAATCTTTGGCAAAAGTAAGATAAGGAACTTCATCTATCTTGTCATCCGGAATGTTCAAACCAAAACGGTTACGAAATGCCTTTAGCGAAGTGGTTCCCATTTTTTTCTGCTGATGCGTAATGTTTTGTGCTTCCCCGGCCTCCCCCATACCATACCCTTTAATAGTTTTAGCAAGTATCACCGTAGGTTGCCCCGTATGTTTTACCGCCGCTGCATACGCCGCAAATACTTTATAAGGATCGTGCCCACCCCGGTTTAACCGCCAAATATCGTCATCCGACATATTGGCAACCATTTCCAATAACTCAGGGTATTTTCCAAAAAAGTGCTCACGCACATATGCCCCATCTCTCGATTTAAAATTTTGATATTCGCCATCCACGCATTCCATCATGCGTTTCTGCAATAACCCTTTAGTATCTTTAGCTAATAAAGGATCCCAATAGGACCCCCAAATTACTTTGATCACATTCCAACCGGCGCCCCGGAAAGCACCTTCCAGCTCCTGAATAATTTTGCCATTTCCTCGTACTGGCCCATCCAGACGCTGAAGATTACAGTTCACTACAAAAATGAGATTATCCAAATTCTCACGCGATGCCAGTGAAATTGCACCGAGCGACTCGGGTTCGTCCATCTCGCCATCACCCATGAATGCCCAGATTTTCCGTCCTTCGGTGTTGACCATTCCCCGACTACCGAGATATTTCATGAATCGCGCTTGATAAATCGCCATTAACGGCCCCAATCCCATTGAAACCGTTGGAAATTGCCAGAAAGTAGGCATTAACCAGGGATGCGGATAAGAAGATAAACCATTTCCGTCCGCTTCTTGCCGAAAATTATCCAGTTGATCCTGGCTTAATTCTCCGGACAGGAATGCGTATGCATAAACACCCGGGGAGGAATGTCCTTGCACATAAACCAAATCTCCGCCGTGAGTTTCGCTCGGCGCATGCCAGAAATGATTATAACCAACATCATAGAGGGTCGCTGCGGATGCAAAACTTGCGATGTGCCCGCCAACATTAGTTTTTTTATTAGCACGCAATACCATCGCCATGGCATTCCAACGGACATACGAGCGAACTCTGTGTTCGATTGCGTTATTACCCGGTGAACGTGCTTCTTTACCTGTAGGAATCGTGTTGATATAAGCTGTTCTGGCACTATAAGGTAAATAAGCACCTGAACGACGGGCTTTTTCAATCAATTTCTCCAGCAGAAAATGGGCGCGTTCCCCACCGGAACTGGCAATAACTGAATCCAGTGCATCCAGCCACTCTTGTGTTTCCTGCGGATCAATATCAGGTTGTAATTCCATTTCCAAGCACACTTATCGAAGGTTAATTGGCTTAAAACTACTTAACGCTGGCTTGAGCTCGCTCCGCGGCCAGGATGGTATTGCACAGCAACATGGTAATTGTCATGGGCCCCACGCCGCCAGGAACTGGCGTAATATAACTGGCAATCTCTTTGACAGATTCAAAATCGACATCGCCACAAAGCCTACCATCCGATAATCGATTAATACCCACGTCAACGACTACAGCTCCTGGTTTTACCATTTTAGCAGTAATCATGCGTGGCTTGCCTGTTGCAACTACCAAAATATCAGCGCTCCTGGTAAATTGCGCTAAATCAGCTGTTTTCGAAGTGCAAATAGTAACCGTAGCCCCTTGCTCTAACAACATGAATGCCATTGGTTTTCCAACAATATTACTACGTCCGACCACTACTGCATGCTGACCTTCTATTAAAATATGGTTTTTTTTCAGCATCACCATGACACCATAGGGAGTGCAGGGTGAAAAGACTGTGTTTCCGGTAACCAATGCCCCAACGTTATAGAGATGAAAACCATCCACATCTTTCTCTGTAGCAATAGAGGTGATGACGCGATTATTTTCAAAATGCGCGGGGAGCGGCAACTGCACTAGAATACCGTGAATATGTGAATTCTCATTGAGCGATTGGATACAATCCAGGGCTTCATCTTGTGTTGCATGCTCCGGAAAACTATGTACTTCCGAATAAATACCAATATCGCTACAGGCTTTGATTTTATTCCTGACATAAATTGCGGATGCCGTATTATTGCCGACAATAATCACGGCCAGCCCCGGTTTGATGCCTGACCGGACTAGCTTGTCAGCGCGGGCTTTCCATTCGGAACGCACCGATTCAGCTACTTTCTTACCATCAAGAATTTGAGCACTCATCTAATTTCACAGCTAATTTGATTCATTACAGTAAATTTAATGCTTTATATTGAACTACCTACAACAATCATTAATATTTCTGCTTTATAATTAAGGGGCTTGTTTTACCTTTCTGATTTTTGTACGGTATATAAAAATACCGATCAAGAATACCGGTATCACAAAAAGCGCCGCTGCAATAAGCCCCGCCGCCAGAATTGCAATCGTACTATTTCCTGGCATAAATAAAGTTACAAACCAAATGACCAGAAAAGCTATAAACAGACCACCATAGAGCATTATTTTTCGGCCACGATCATACAACCGCCAGAAAGCGCCAGAAACCTGCGTATCATCTACATAATGATCAAATATTTCAGCCAAACTATTGTCGCCCATTTCAGATTCATACCCAATGGCCACTGCCAAGGCATTGTGATCGTCTTCCAGTTTGGACATCTTTTTCAGAAAATCGATACGCTTGAGCGCTTTCTGTTTATGCAGCCCGTCTTGAATTAACATTGCTTGTAAAGCTGTAAACGCCAATTCACGCGCACCTTGTGTGTTCCCCAAGTTTTCTGCAAATTTCCACATCGCCCCGAACAGGTACAGCTGAATTGTCATTTCGTAAAATTCCGGCGCAAAATCATAATTCTTACTTGCGATCAGCTCAAGCTGTGCAGCCTTGACTTCTTTGGCATGTGCGATACAGGCATCCACAGTCGAAACATCAGAAGTCATGGTTTCTGACACTGGCTGCTCCACAATTGCCTTGTCGGCAGCGGTATTTTTCTCTTTCATCTCATAACCCCGTGCTTTTTTATTTTAATCAAAACATTGATGCCCATTATATACCGGCTTGCGCAATCAGGAAAAAGATCATTCCGAAACCCTGCTTGATGCAAAATCCGCACCGGCTTCTCTGAAGATTATTTGATCATGGGCAAAAATCGGGTAAAGGAGCGTTAATTATTGAACATATTCTTTAAGATTAAGCCGTTGCCAAATGATAGAAGTTAGATTGGCTGAATTTAACGTATAAAAATGTAATCCGGGTGCACCGGCTTTTAATAAACGTTCGCAGAGATCCGTCACCACATCCAAACCGAATGCCTGAATGGATGCGCTATCATCGCTATACCCTTCTAGCTTTTTGCGAATCCATCGGGGGATTTCAGCACCACAAGTATCTGAAAATCTGACAAGCTGAGAAAATTTATTAATCGGCATGATTCCAGGCACTATCGGAATACTCAAACCCGCTGCTTCGCAAGAATCAACGAAATGAAAATAAGCCTCAGTGTTATAAAAATACTGAGTAATTGCCGAATTTGCACCCGTTTCAATTTTACGCTTAAAATTCTCAAAATCCGCTTGCGCAGATCTGGCTTGCGGGTGGTATTCCGGGTACGCAGCCACCTCAATATGAAATGACGAACCAAATTCTTTGCGGATGAAAGCAACCAGTTCGCTGGCATAGCGAAACTCTCCAGCCTGCGCCATACCTGAGGGCAGATCGCCACGTAAGGCGACAATGCGCCTGATGCCTATCTCATAATATTTTTCCAGAATAATGCGAATGTTTTCTTGCGTTGATCCGATGCAAGATAGATGAGGCGCAACCACATGCTTTTCCGATTGAATTTCAAGTACCGTCTCAAATGTTCGCTCACGCGTCGATCCGCCTGCACCAAAGGTTACAGAAAAAAATTTGGGATTAAATTGCGCCAACTGCTGACGCGTAAGCCTTAATTTTTCGATACCTTGCGGGGTTTGTGGTGGGAAAAGCTCGAAACTGAAAGTCGGAGAAAATTTTTTCTGTGAGTCCATCGATGCAAATCTATAAATTGTAAGATGATCACCATTGATACTGATCGTTATTACTCTAATTTTGACAGGATTCTATCAATCAAAGCGGGACAATCGAATCAAAAAGATTCAATTGCTCCCTCCGCTATGAGCAATACCTCAATGATTAATATCGATACATTTCAGGCTTATACGGACCATCCTTATCCAAGCCCAAATATTTTGCCTGCTCATCTGTTAGTTCGGTAAGTTTTACTCCAAGCTTTCCTATATGCAAGCGCGCAACTTTTTCATCCAGCCGTTTCGGTAAGACATAAACATTCTTTGGGTAATTCACCCCATTCTGCCATAACTCCATTTGTGCCAATACCTGATTAGTAAATGAGCTGGACATAACAAAAGAAGGGTGTCCCGTTGCACATCCCAGATTGACCAATCGACCTTGCGCTAACACAATGATCCGCCGTCCCGTCGGAAAAATGACATGATCAACTTGCGGCTTGATATTCTCCCATTGATATTTCTGAATGGAAGCAATATCGATCTCCGAATCAAAATGCCCGATATTGCAGATTATCGCCTGATCTTTCATTTTTACCATATGATCATGCGTGATCACGCGCAGATTTCCCGTTGCAGTCACAAAAATATCCGCTTGATCACAGGCATCGTTCATCGTAACGACGCGATAACCTTCCATTGCCGCTTGTAATGCGCAAATTGGATCAATCTCGGTGATCCATACCGTTGCACCCAAACCACGCAGCGACTGTGCACACCCTTTGCCGACATCTCCATAGCCGCAAACCACGGCGATTTTTCCGGCAATCATTACATCCGTTGCGCGCTTGATCCCATCAACCAAAGACTCTCTGCAACCGTAAAGATTATCGAATTTTGATTTGGTGACAGAATCGTTCACGTTAAATGCTGGAAACGGCAACTCGCTGTTTTTATGCATTTCGTATAATCGATGCACGCCGGTCGTGGTTTCCTCCGTTACACCCCGTATTCTGGCAAGGTTCGTTGAATACCAATTAGGCCGTGAAGCCAATTTGTTTTTAATCGAAGCAAATAAAGCAATTTCTTCTTCATTGTTCGGATTTGCAATTACTGTAGGATCTTTCTCAGCCTTTGCACCCAGAATGAGCAACAGTGTGGCATCACCACCGTCATCCAGGATCATATTGGCGCCCTGCGATTGTCCATCAACCGACCACTCAAAGATCTGATGCGCATATTCCCAATAGTCACTCAAAGACTCACCTTTATAGGCAAATACTGGAATATTCCGGGCGGCAATAGCTGCAGCGGCATGATCCTGAGTGGAAAAAATATTACAGGATGCCCAACGCACTTGCGCGCCTAACGCCACCAATGTTTCGATCAGCACAGCAGTTTGAATTGTCATATGCAAAGAACCTGCAATGCATGCACCTGCCAGTGGTTTCTGATTGGCATACTCTTTGCGTAGCGCCATTAAACCGGGCATTTCCGTCTCAGCGATCGCAATTTCTTTACGTCCCCATTCCGCCAGTGAGATATCAGCAATCTTATAGTCAGTAAAGGAACCACCGTCGGAATTAAGCACAGCGTTCATAATTATCTCCTTAAAATATGAACGAGCGCCGTTGTAACTATACCCGCTCATGATGAGCCTCACGGAATAAACCGTTGCAGCGCTCCTCACCACAGGGGAAAAATAAATTTAAGGCCTATTAATCAATAGGAAAGAGAATATAACTAAATTTATAACCCGGCATCAATACGTAATTGAGCCGCTTTATCCGTAACTTCCCAGGTAAACTCAGGTAATTCACGCCCAAAATGCCCATACGCCGCAGTCTTCGCATAGATGGGGCGTAGTAAATGGAGTGTATGAATAATACCGCGAGGACGCAGATCAAAATGCTTTTCTATCAATTGTACAATCTTTTCATCAGCAATCTTGCCAGTACCGAATGTATTGACCATTAACGAAACGGGCCGTGCAACACCAATAGCATAGGCAACCTGCACTTCACATTTGCTGGCAATTCCGGCAGCCACGATATTCTTTGCGACATAACGCCCGGCATAAGTTGCTGATCGATCCACTTTGGACGGATCTTTTCCGGAAAAGGCACCGCCGCCGTGAGGTGCCGAGCCACCATAACTATCCACAATGATTTTTCGTCCGGTTAATCCACAATCACCCATTGGGCCACCCACTACAAAACGTCCGGTTGGATTGACCAAATACTTAATCTGCTTACTGATCAATTCAGACGGTAATACCGGTTTGATGATTTCTTCAATCACTGCCTCAGTCAATGCTTGGTGCGAGATATCCGGATCATGCTGAGTTGAAATTACGACCGTTTCAATACTTTGGGGCTTTCCCTTATGATATTTTACAGACACTTGCGATTTGGCATCCGGACGCAGCCATGCCAATTGCCCTTTTTTTCTTAGTTCTGCTTGACGTTCAACCAAACGATGTGCATAAAAAATAGGCATCGGCATTAATTGTGGGGTTTCATCGCAAGCAAATCCAAACATCAACCCTTGATCACCTGCGCCTTGTTCCATTTCCTCTTCTTTTGACCGATTGACCCCTTGAGCAATATCCGGCGATTGTTTGTTAAAAGCGGTCAAAACCGCACAAGTCGTGGAGTCAAAACCTATGTTTGAACTGGTATAACCGATATTCTTGACCGTCTCACGGGCAATAATATTGTAATCCACAGAGGCGTGCGTTGTTATCTCACCCGATAATACAATTAAGCCGGTGCTGCATAGCGTTTCACACGCAACCCGGGCATTAGCATCTTGACTTAGAATCGCATCCAGCACAGCATCTGAGATTTGATCGGCAACCTTATCAGGGTGCCCTTCAGAAACAGATTCAGATGTAAAAAGATATTCGCTCATAGTTTATGATAATTAAAAATTTTGAAAAATAGTGTAACGTTTTAAGTAAAGTGAATGATTAAGAAGCTGTTTGCATTATCGATGCAGCGTTAGAAACGGTTCTAAAATATAAATTTATCAAATATAATAACAGCTTCTACTGAGTATCGATTTTCCTGAAAATATTTTTCACCAACCCGCTCAGTATACCTGATTGCATTCTTGGGTTCAGTCAATCACCATGGTAATCCGGGTTTGGTTTTACTAGCGCAATAAAGCTTAGCGTTCAGCTATATTCTGCCACTGTCATCTAGGGTTCGCTGTAGCCAATTACTGATATCAGCTATTTCCTGTCCACACACGGAGTGCGCCATTGGATACTCATGCCATTCAACTCGATAGTCAGCGGCTAACAATTTTCCTCTCGAAGCTACAGCGTTTGAGATAGGGATTACCGTATCAAAACTGCCATGCGCCATAAATATGGGTATCGCAGCATTCATCGCATTGATCTCTGCTGCAAAAGTTTTGGCAAGTGGCAAGTAGCATGATAATGCGACAATTCCACCCAGCCGCAAAGAATGACGCAGTCCAATATGCAATGCCAGAGCCCCTCCTTGAGAAAATCCCGCCAAGAAAATATTTTTTGCTGATATTCCACGTTGCATTTCCCTTTCAATTAAAGCAGTTATCGCTATCTGGGAGCTGCGGATGCCGGATTCATCTTGATGATCATTGAAATCAGAAGAAAAAATATCATACCAGGCACGCATAATGTACCCATTATTGATACTGATTGGACGCTCGGGGGCATGTGGAAAAACAAATCGAGTCGGTTTTTCGGCTGACAACCCCAACTCATTGACAATGGGCACAAAGTCATTCCCATCGGCGCCCAGTCCATGTAACCAAATAATGGCGTAGATTGGATTAGGAGCTGTTTCAATTTCAATGGCGGATAAAAATTGGGTTGTTTTTGTCATCATATACAGCAATAACTCTCATCACATTGACATAATAAATTGATAGGATAAAATCTGCTCAACTTAAATTTAAGTATCAGAAGATACAAAGGAAGCCATGAGACGCAGAGACTTTATAAAACTATTCGGCACCAGTGCGTTATCCCTTTCTGCTTCACCTTCCATCGCGACGCAATTGCTATCCTCCGATCACAGTAACTGGACCAGTTATCGTATAACTTATCAAGTTACTCTTCCAGCGCATGGTAAATCCGCACACTTATGGCTCCCATTGCCCGACAGCAATGACTCTGACACTATTTTTCAATTTACTCAAGGTAGCAACTGGTATGGCAACACGACTAAAGCTTCATTCTCTACCTTAGGTAAAGACCCATTCCCTATTTTTAAAGCCGAATGGCATGGTAAAGAACAAAGCGATCGGCGGCATGTCACTGTCAACTGTATTGTCAAAACTGTTCATCATGCCATTGATCCGACGCTTTATCCGGAAAATAAAAACCAAGCATTGCCAAATAGTATCAGGAATTATATTAATCCGACCCAGTTAAAGCCTACCAATGGCATTGTGCGCGAAACCGCCCACGCAATCATCAAGGAGAAAAATGCCTCCACCCCATTAGAACAAGCGAGAGCTATTTATGACTGGATTATCAATAATACACAATATGATGAAAATGCTCGTGGGCGCGGTCAAGGAAATGTTACATACATGCTTGAAAATAACGAGTTAAGCGGAAAATGTGTTGATCTCAATTCATTGTTGGTTGCACTTCTGAAAGCAGCCGATATTCCGGCAAGAAACCAGTATGGCATTCGCATCAACGATTCAGATTTGCATGAGAGTATCGGAAAA
The DNA here is from genome assembly GCF_001455205.1 of Nitrosomonas ureae. Lineage (NCBI taxonomy): Bacteria > Pseudomonadati > Pseudomonadota > Betaproteobacteria > Nitrosomonadales > Nitrosomonadaceae > Nitrosomonas > Nitrosomonas ureae. Next base: position 2,762,677 of record NZ_CP013341.1, on the reverse strand, counting down.
TACGGCGATATCAGTCAATCTCAGCATTGTCGTGCGGAATTCTTTCTGGCAGGGCGCGGATGGATACCGGTCAATCCGTCCGATGTCCTGCAAGTATTAAAACTGGGCGGCCTGACACTGGATGATGCAAAAATCATACAACTCAGAGAAAAATTCTTTGGCGCTTGGGAAATGAATTGGCTGGCATTTAATCATGCCGAAGATATAGCGATAAGTCCCAATAGTTCCAGCAAGTTTCCTTTCTTCATGTATCCTCATGCAGAAATTGATGGAAATTCACTGGATAACCTCGACCCTGAGAATTTCTCATACAAAATTATTTCTGCGGAGCTTGTTGGAACAGGCATCAAGTTTTAGATAATTTGTCATCACTTATTTCTGGCATTCGATCTCGATAATCAGTTCCCGCAACAGAAATCACATCAAATTTCAGTGGATAGCGTTTCCAAACGCTCCATCAAATAACACAAGCAATCCTGGCGGATGATCCTGGTGTCCCGCGTAAGCATAGCGGGCATGACAGGACGCCGGGTTATTAACTCTCCTGCTTTAATTTCAAAATAATAATCACTGATATCATGATCAATTGCATTGCGGGTGCAAAGTGGTATTAGACTTTCATCCGCCACGCGTCCTAACCGGGTGCCCGTCTTTAATTCACGAAAATTGTATTGATCAATGCACTCTTCCAAACACAAATCCGACGAGCCAGCACCAATGCTTAAACTTACCGTCTCCGGCACCGTAACCACAGCGACACTGCGAAACAAATCAAGATCGTGCTGGGCCACGGGATGCGTTGGAAAGCTGGATAAATGTAATGCACCTTCAACAAAAACTGCAGCATGATCTACCCCACTTCTTCCCCCAGGTTTTCCACACTCCAAGGTCACTGCTGGACAAAGATTGGCAAAGGCTTCGGATTGCACTCCTTTAGGGGAAGTGAAATATACGACAATACGTGAAAACATTGTGGCCAGGTGCAGAAAGGCATTATCCAAGCGATTAATACACGCATAGTGGGGATTTAATCCACTGTTATTATGGATATCTATACTCGCAAATACCCCGCGCTGCGTCATTATTTCAGTTACCTTGCGTGTCATGTGATGTTCCGGAGCCGTATCATTGTTTCCTGCTGACCAAATGCGGTTATAGTCTAATTGTCTTTCCAGGCGCCGTACACCTTGACGCGCAGCGTCAACATTGCCAACAAAAAGTGAAAGTGCGCGAGGCAATGCAGCATTTTGATATTTCTTCAATACTTCCTGTACCGCTTTTAAACCGGTATCTTCATTGCCATGAAGCAAAACGGATACAAATAATGGTGCATCCCGGCGCCCAGGAAGGTGAATCAAGGTTGGACCGGTTAAAACCGTATGCAGCTCTTTAGCTTCAATTTGCAGCAAGCCCTCCGGTAAATTTTCCAATTCGGTCAGCATACTTATATTTCCCACTCGTACACCGGCGCGCCACTGCGCTGTTTTTCCAGATAAGCAGCTACAAGTTGCAGATTATCCGCCTGGTGTTTCTCACGGTAAGCCCGCTGCCAAACGGCACCGGTTTGGCCAGATTGAACACGCATTTCAATAACACCCAGATAATGATCAATATCTGCCTTGTCAATTTTCAGATCTTTTAACCCCTGTCGTGCCATAGGTAAAATTTCTTCCATAAACAATGTCTTTGCATCAGTTACACTGTCATTCCACCACACCATCTGCGCACGTAATCCTTCGCGTGCCGCAGCATAAAAATTATTGCGCGCCTGATCAAAACTGAGCCGGGATTCAGGTGCATCATCCAGACCGGCAAGGAAACGAACCAAGCCAAAGTATAAGGTTGCATTTGCCATCATATCGACTATAGTCGGACCGGAGGGCAATACACGTTGTTCAATCCGTAAATGCGGAGTTCCATCATGATCGAAACCAATCAAAGGTCTGATCCAACGCCAGATAGTTCCATTGTGCAATCTAAGGTGTTCAAACTGCTGCGGTGGGGTATCCATTAACATAGGAAGCAAGACTGGATGTGTTGCAATGTTGTGTGCAAAGCACTCAAACAAAGATTCTCGTGCGTAGCCTTGCCCAAAACTGACACGATGATTTTCCAAATTTGCTTCATCCACGATTTCAACCGACTGCTCAAACAATGGCACGCGTGTTTCATCCCACAGATCGGTATCAAACAAAAAAGGAGAATTTCCTGCCGCCGCCAGTAAAGGTCCTGCTGCTATGATCGAGGCATTGAAATAACGAACCGCATCGCGTTGAGCGCTTTGTAAGTGAATCTGAAACGATGTGGCAGCAGCCTCCATCATCACATCCGGATGATTGATATCCAGATTTTCACGCCCTTGAATGCGAATCCGAAGTGGCCGACCAACCCGCTGCGTTACCACCTGCTCATTTAACGCGCGATAACGTTTAAGATCGGACATATTGCTGAGACAAAGATCCTTTTGCCGTACGGTGGGCAAGATACCAATCATCATTAACACGCTATCCATTCCATGCGCCGCTTCCTGACATTGCAACCAGTTTTGGCTTAATTCCTTGGAGATTGCCGTCAACACATCCCCTCTTAACGGCAACGGAACCCCATTGAGTTCCGCATTGAAACATGAAAGCTCCGGCACCACCAAGGGATTGTTGAGGCGCGTCAAAAAAGCTTGATTAATTGGAGACGGAAAATAATTGTGATCAATCAGCCAGAACTCCAGTTCATATCCGCAAATTTCACCAATATCCGAAAAACATCTTTTTGTTAGCTGGGTCTGCAACAATTCTGCTTCATTAAGCAAACGACGATTATATTCTTTAAAGGCTTGTTCATTAAATTGCGTTTGGTTAATTTCTTGTCCCATCTGTGGAATCCATAAAGGGTGTGAACCATCGAATACCTACGCCAGAAAGATGACGATTTCATCACCTGGAAGCAATGTAGCAAAGATTGCCTATCAGGTCAAAAACGATCACTTTACCGTGATTTTGCTTGATAACCGCAGTTTCCCCAGTTCTAATCAATGATAGCTTTTAATAATTACATCATTAACAGCTGTAAACTTTTACCTGATCGCGATAGCTTTTCAGTAACAATCATTTCCTTTTATAATGAAACTGCTATTTTCACATTAACTTAAAGGCACCCGAAAAATGATTATTTAAAAACATATAAGACCGAATTCCACCCACGGGAGGTTTCAAAATGAAATTCCTTTATCCATTATTAACTTTATTGTTGCTGGGTACTGCACTTGACGGATTAGCAATTAATACAGATCAAAATACTGCTGAAACTTCTGTAAATTCTGCAGGAGAACGTATAGATAATCCTATTCCGGATCCGATTCAGAAAGGTTCCATTCGCTTACGATTGAAACAAATTGCAACCGGCTTGACTGCACCTAACTGGGCGGTTCCCATTCCTGGCGCGACAGAACATTTATACGTCAGCGATCAAGATCGCAAATTATGGCGTATCGATTTGGCTACAAACAAAAAAGAAATTCTCATCGATTTCTTTTCTTCGAATCAAGTACCGCTGGGAGCATTTGGTGACGAATCCTACGATGAACGTGGTTTTCTTGGTTTTGCATTCCATCCCCAGTACATCGACAATGGATTGTTTTATACTTATGATTCAGAAATCGCAATCAACGCTAGCGATTTTTCCACCATCCCTCCAAGTACTACTGCCGATCATCGTTCTGTCATTACCGAGTGGCGATTCGTCTCTCCCAGCTTAAATGACCCTCCAGCAGCGATAGAGCGGGTTCGAGATTTGCTGACAATCGATCAGCCCCAATTCAATCATAATGGCGGAGCGCTGAATTTTGGTCCGGATGGTATGTTATATATTGCACTTGGCGACGGCGGCGGAGCTGATGATCGTGATGGGCAGAATTCTATGATCGGTCACGGTGATGACGGTAACGGGCAAAATCCTGGCAATCCCTTGGGTAGCCTACTCAGAATCAACCCATTGGGCAATAATTCAAGCAATGGAAAGTATGGCATACCGGCCGACAACCCTTTTGTGGGTTCGAATACCATGCTGTCGGAAACTTATGCTTACGGTTTTCGTAACCCGTTTCGATTTTCTTTTGACTCTCAAACAGGTGCACTCGTACTAGCCGATGTCGGGCAAAACGACATTGAAGAAGTTAACCTGATTCAACCCGGAGGAAATTATGGCTGGGGATTGAAAGAAGGCAGTTTTCGTTTTGAACCCAATGGTAACGACCCGGGATTTGTAACCGATGGCACTGTTGCAGGGAACTTCATCGACCCGTTGATTCAATATGATCATGACGAAGGCATTGCCATTATTGGCGGATTCGTCTATCGCGGCAATGCTATCCCGGCGCTACAAGGAAAATACGTATTTGGCGATACCGCCAGGACCGGTAATGCCGATGGCCGGATTTTTTATTCCGATGGCAGTGAAATTCTTGAATTAGACTTGGCCGATCGAGATCAACCTGGTTTCTGGATACTTGGCTTCGGACAAGATGGCGATGGCGAACTTTATGTACTTGGCAACACCACAGGTACGCCATTTGGAACCACGGGCGCGGTCTACAAACTGGTTCCCAATGCAAACTTTGAAGGTAATTTACTCGAAATACCAGCAGTAAACGTCACATTAACAAGTGGCGAGAATATGATTTATCACGCTCGCCTGCAGCATCTTTCGGGGAGCGATCCAATGCGTTTTGAGCTGATCGATGCTGAGATATTAGCCGATCGTTTTCGCGATGACAGCGCCACCTTTGATCAATCTACTGGCAAACTCAGCCTTTCTTTTATCAATGTTGCGGATAGCAACGGGCAAATATTCACCTATTCCGTTGAGCTGCAGCAGGTACCGGAGCAGTCAAACCTGACATTCGAACTCAAACAATTTGAACGAATTAAGTAAAAATAACTATGTCATGATTAATCATATTGGCTGCATCCAAATTACGAATTGCTAATGATGTACGTCATTCCTTACAATATCCCGGCGCGCTTTGCGCGCCATGCGAACCACCTCGTGCTGCGCAAGCGCGAATTTAATGTTCATTGAATCAATTTATTAATTACCTTGACATCCTTACCACAGGTCAGGTAAGTTTCGCCCTCACATTTCAGGTGCCTTCAGGTGTCTTTCTTGAAGGTTAAACGGGAAGCTGGTGCGTTTCAAACTAATTAAACAATGCCAGCACTGCCCCCGCAACGGTAAATGAGTAAATTATCTGCATCATGCCACTGTGAACGATTTCACGGGAAGGCGCAGATCTGGAATTTATTCCGCTCATGAGTCCGGAGACCGGCCTGAAGTAGACATACTGCGGCATTGCGGAGGGCAATCAGTGGCATTTCGAATAGCTTTTTTAAGGGCTAGTCCGTTTGCCCTATTTCTAATTCTCCCTCTGTATTCCGTAATTTCTAAATTTGAAAACGCGCGGGTGTGCGCGAAGGAATCAGATCATGCGAAGAAGCCACCTTCCGGCGCTGGCCCTGCTATCTCTGGGTATTACTACATCGTTATTCGCAGCGAATGCGGATCATCAGGAAAAACCTGTCATTGTCACTGCAACCCGTACGGCACAGACCGCTGATACTTCGCTGGCTTCGGTGACGATGATCACGCGCAAAGATATTGAACGCCAACAGGCACGTTCGATTCAAGATTTATTTCGTGGTGTACCGGGGATCAATATTGTTAATCAGGGTGGCGCAGGTAAAGCCACCTTTGTGCACATGCGCGGTACCGAATCAGATCATGTCCTGGTAATGGTCGATAACATCAAAGTCGGCTCGGCCACATCCGGCACGACCGCATTCGAAAACATTCCTATTGATCAGATTGATCGTATTGAGATCGTGCGTGGCCCGCGCTCTAGTTTATATGGCTCTGAAGCCATTGGCGGGGTCATTCATATTTTTACGCGCAAAGGCGACGGTGCTGGACTTAAACCGACCTTTGGCTTTGGGGGTGGTAGCTACGGTACCTTAGAAGGTTCCACGGGTTTATCGTATAGTGGCAAGCAAGGTTGGTTTAATATGACTGCCAGTGGAATTGGTACCCAAGGATTTAATGCATGTACCGGTTCTAGCAGCGCCGGCTGCTTTATTAATGAGCTTGAACCCGATCGTGATGGTTACCGCAATGTCGCTGGATCCACGCGCGCCGGGTATCGCTTTCAGAATGGATTGGAAATTGACGGTAGTTTTATGCAATCTGCCGGAAAAACCCAGTTTGATGGCAACTTTGCCAACAAAGCTGTTTTAATGCAACAAGTTCTAGGCGGCACAGCGCGATATTCCCCACTGGATTTCTGGCGCATTAGCCTGATAGGCGGACGCAGCCGGGAAGATTCGGATAACTTTCTTGGTACTGCTTTCCAAAGCCGGTTTAATACCATACGTGATACGATTTCCGTATTGAATGATTTTACCTTGAATTCCAATAACTTATTGACTATTGGTATGGATTATCAAAAAGACCATGTCAGAAGCACTGAGGCTTTTACTGTTCATTCACGGAACAATTGGGGGGTTTTTGCGCAACATCAGGCAACGTTTGCCAAGCATGACATTCAACTATCTCTGCGTCATGACGATAACCAGCAATTTGGCAGCCGAGTGACAGGCGGTGCCGGCTGGGGTTATCCAATTACTGAAAATATCCGTCTACTAGCCAACTTTGGCACTGCTTTTAAAGCTCCAACATTCAACGATCTGTATTTTCCTAATTTTAGTAACCCCAATTTACGTCCGGAAGATTCACTCAGTTATGAATTCGGTACACGCGGTAAGGCTGATTGGGGTAATTGGTCATTGAATATTTATGAAACCCGTATTGATGACCTGATTGCTTTTGATGCCACTACCTTTGCACTCAATAATATTGCACTCTCCAATATTGAAAAGGCACGCATCCGCGGATTTGAAGGCACACTGAGTACACAGATTAAAGGCTGGCAACTCAGTAGTAACCTGACCCTTTTGAACCCAGAAGATCGTTCGTCCGGATTAAATCGAGGTAATATATTGCCACGGCGGGCTGAACAATCATTCCGGTTGGATGCTGATCGTCAGTTCGGTCAATATACATTAGGCGCAATGCTACTGGTCGAAGGCCAGCGCTACGATAATCTCGCCAATACCCTGAAATTGGATAGCTATGTAAAATTTGATCTTCGCGCTGAATATAACTTTAATAGACACTGGCGTCTGCAGGGACGCATTGAAAATTTACTTAATGAGCGCTATGAAACAGCGGCATTCTATAATCAACCAGGGCGAAGCTTCTTTGCCATGGTGCGTTATCAACCTTAACAGAGGAACCCAATATGTCGATCTTATCTATTCGCAGTCAAATATCTATAGGATTATTGCTAGTATTATTGATGATATTTACTCGCAGCCATCATTTTGCCTCAATACATAACATGGCAGATGCATCCTGGGCCATTTTCTTTTTTGCCGGTGTGTATCTGCGTTCCACTTGGCCGCTTTTAGGATTTTTTACATTAAGCTGGTGGTTGGATTTTGCCGCTACTCACTGGGGAGGTGTAAGTGATTATTGCTTGACTCCGGCTTATGTATTTCTATTACCAGCTTACGTTTCTTTATGGCTCACTGGCCGTTGGTACAGAGCGCGCTATCAATTTGCATGGAGTACTCTATTGCCACTTTCTATCAGTGTCATAACCGGTTTAACCTTATGCCAATTATTTTCTGGCGGTGGTTTCTATTTCTTTTCCGGTCGCATCGCTGAAACAAATTTCAATGAATTTGGCGAACAACTCATCAAATACTTTCCCCTCTATGTTGAGACATTTGTATTTTATCTAAGTATAACTGTTGTAATTCACACGTTCCTAATATTGATTTCTCAGCAATTCAATTCAAACAACGCCGCAGGATAACAATGTGATTGAGTCTGACCGTGCGGAACGCTACCGTACACGTATGCAGCGTAAGAAAGAAGTCATTGATGAAGCAATTGCACGCGCGAATCGTGAACAAGGCTTACTTCTGATTCTTACGGGTAACGGCAAAGGTAAATCCAGTTCAGCCTTTGGCATGCTTGCGCGAGCACTTGGGCATGATATGCGTGTAGGGGTAGCGCAATTTATTAAAGGTCGTTCAGACACAGGCGAAGAAGCATTCTTCCGGAAACAAAACGATGTCATCTGGCATGTATTGGGAGAAGGTTTTACTTGGGATACGCAAAACCTTCAGAGAGATACCGAGACAGCGCAACGTGGCTGGATTATCGTGCAGGAAATGCTGTGTGATCCGTCGATAAATTTAATTGTGCTGGATGAATTGACTTATCCCCTCAAATTTGGCTGGCTGGATTTAACCGCTGTGTTAAACGATTTAAAAAATCGCCCAACTATGCAACATGTTGTCATTACCGGACGCGGCGCACCCGATGCGCTATGCGAAATAGCCGATACGGTCACTGAAATGACTGACGTTAAACATGCTTTTCGTAACGGTGTTCAGGCACAAAAGGGCATTGATCTATAATAGTGCTACGAACACACAAAGACCGACGACATAGAGTTAAAAGAGAATGCGGGGAAAACACCTTATTCCGTACTCGCTTTCTACGCAATCAACATAACAAGCATACAAAGCTAAGTTATCGATTCTAATAAATTAATATGCCTATGAGCTTTCTTTAGTTTGACATTTTTATTGAATGGGTAGGGCTTCAAATTGCACCTTACCCCATAAATTTCCCAGATTCTTCCGCGTTTTTTCCCATAGTGAAAACCGTACAGAGAAATATAAGTTAATATTGATATGAATTACTGTTGAATGTATTAATAAAATCCAGAACCTCTTGCACGTGTCCAGGTACTTTAACTCCACGCCATTCTTTTATCAGAATTCCTTGTGTATCAACTACAAAAGTACTTCTTTCAATACCGCGAACTTGTTTGCCATACATATTCTTCATTTTCATTACACTGAACAAATTACATACTTCCTCATCTTCATCGCTCAGCAATTCAAACGGAAACTGCATTTTAACTTTAAAGCTTTCATGTGATTTGATGCTATCGCGAGACACGCCAACAATAATACAATTCATCTCGGTAAACAAATGCCAATTATCACGAAAATCTTGGCCCTCTGTTGTGCATCCGGGCGTATCATCTTTGGGATAGAAATAGATAATCACATTTCTGCCAATGCAATCAGACAATGAGAATTCCTTATTACCGGTTGAAGGTAACTTGAAATTTTCTACTGCATGATTAATTTCCAGCATTTTTATGGTATTTGCTTATCGATCATTATTGCAATGTTATCGCTACCAAGCTTAACTGGTTTGCTAAACCCTTGCAAATCGCCACTCGAAGGAACAGCCTGACCAGATTTAGAAATTCTTGCTTCAATAACAATTTCTGGGAAACTGGACATTTTCATTGTAGGCATCATCGCCATATCGTCTGTCAGTGTAAAAGTTGCTGGAAGATCACTGGCTTTCAAGCGCAAAATTGCTAAGGGCATCTTAGGTCCGGCGCTTGCTCGTGCATAAATAAACAAAGTATCGCTAGGTGTTAGTTTCGAAACCAATTCAGGCTGAATATTTACCTGTCCAGATACTGAAAGTGTGATTGTCTCTGCGGGATCAGTTGCTGAAGTATTATTGACAGGCTGGATATCTTTTTCCACTTCTGCTTCATTCACCGCAATATGCTGGTCCGAAGCATTCCCTTTATCGCTTGATGCCAATAACTTGGCTTCGGCAATACTATCCTTAACAGACTTCGCCAAAGGGGAATCGGAAGGTATGGTCGCCAGTAATTTCTCCCAATGCGCAGAAGCTTCATTATATTTTTCCTGCTCAAATTCTGCATGGCCTGCAAGTGCTAGCGCCGGTGGATATTCCGGATCAATCCTAAGTGCTTCATAAAGCAGCTCAGTTGGTTTTCCAGCCAAGGTTCCTTGATTTTTCAATCCCAATACACGGGCATAATCGCTCAAAATTTGAGGGTTATTAGGTATCAATTCCACCAGTTTTGCGTATGTATTGCTTGCTTCCGTATAGCGCTCCATTGCTGTGTAGGTACGACCTAACATTATCCAGCCCTCAATATCCTCTGGATTATTACTCAGCCTAGCTATCAAGGCTTCCAATGCAGCTGAGAAATCATGACCTCCGAGATCATCGCCACTGCTACCTCGGTTTATTTGTGTTGCACTGGCAAGTTGCTCTTGCGGTAATAATCCGCGCGTATCACCAATGTTTAAATACAAAAATACCGCCCCTAGCGGGAATATCAGCGCAATCATTACTGAGAGTGCAATATTATGAATTTTCTTGTTTTTTTGAAGAACAACTTCTTCATGTTCAGTAACGTCCTGCAACATACGTTGCTGGAGTTCCTGCTTGCTCTTACTATATTGTTCTTGACTTAGAATGTCGTTTTCCAAGTCTTTATCAAGCTCAACAAGCTGATCACGATAAACTGTAATGTTAATCGCATCATGTTCCAGGTTTTTAAGCTGAGTGTCTTTATTCCGTAATAAGGTTGGAATAATAAATAATAGTACTGTAACAATAAAAATTCCGGAAATAACCCAAAAAGCCGTCATACGCTCTTACCTTTTTTATCCTCATTTAGTAATGCTTCCGCTTCATTAAGCTGCTCTGGTGAAAGCGCTACATCCTCTATTTGTAACCGTCGACGCCTTAAATAAAAAACCAACGAACCTGATCCGATCATAAACAAAATAACCGGACCAAACCATAAAAGGATTGTCGTAGGTTTCATAGGGGGATTATAGAGAACAAAATCCCCGTATCGATCAACCAGAAACTGCACAATCTCTTTATCTGTTTTGTTGGCTTTTATCTGTTCGCGAATTTCACGACGAATATCATTGGAAAATTCCGCTCTGGAGTCTGCAATGGATTCATTTTGACAAACCAAGCAACGTAAATCTACGGTCAATGCCAACATTCTTTTTTCAATCTCTGGATCTTCAGCGACAGGTATAGCTTCTTTTGCCCATACGTTAAGTGGAGAAACTAAGAGTAACATCAAAGTAAAGATGATAACTCTTACTACATTACCGAACTGACATATCATGAAAATTAATCCTTACATTTAACTTATAAATTTTTATGCTTGATTCTGTAATTCTTTAATTAAAGGAAGGATTGTCTTTTTAAGTGAATCTACGGTTACCGGTCCAATTTGCTTGTGTCTGATAATTCCTTTTTTATCGATTACATAAGTTTCCGGAACACCATAAACGCCGTAATCAATCCCAACCTTTCCATCGATATCTACAATGCTTATGGCATAAGGATCACCATAGCGTTTTAGCCATTGCAATGCTGTATTACGTTCATCTTTGTAATTGAGACCATAAATTGGAATAACCCCTGAATTTGCCAATTGCACCAACAAAGGATGCTCATCTCGACATGCAACACACCAAGACGCCCACACGTTGAGCATCCAGACTTTGCCGAGATTATCATCTGAAGACATTATCTTTTCTGGTTCATGCAGTTGATTGAGTTGAAATTTTGGCGCCGGTTTATCAATCAACGGTGAAGGCACTTGCCGGGGATTCAATGTCAATCCCACCAGCAAAAAAACTGCTAATACCATGAAAATAGCTAGAGGCATCAAATACCGCATCATAACTTTGTGGCCTCCGTAGCCAATTCAACTTTAGTTGTTGCTGGTGCAACCGCCACGGAGGTGCCTTCTGTTTGCTTTTCCATTTCAATATCGCTTGGGGTAGCAGATTTCTTTTTAGTAACCTTGAGACGATAACGCCGATCGGTAATTGAGGTAATTCCTCCCATTGCCATCAATATACACCCAAACCATATCCAATCCACAAATGGTTTATGGTAAGCACGAACCACCCAGGCACCATTCGATAACGGCTCTCCTAAGGCAACATAAAGATCACGAAAAAAACCTGTATCGATCGCCGCTTCAGTCATTGCCATACCCGAGGCATTATAAGTACGTTTTTCCGGATATAAAGTACGAATAAATCGATCATCTTTGAAAACAGAAATATCGCCTTTCACAGCTTTATAGTTTGGGCCAACGACATCACTAGTGCCATTAAACTGAAAAATATAGCCACCAACCGTTACTTTACTGCCAATTTCCATACGTACATCTTTTTCAGTTTCATAACTGTTTACTAGTGTTACACCGATAATAAATACCGCCACTCCGATATGCGCACAATGCATTCCGTAATAGCTTCTTGACTGCCTAGACAGTTTAGCAAACAGACTGCCTTTTCCAGAGTTATTCAGACGATGCTTTAAATTAACAAATGCACACACAATAATCCAGAACGCAAGCAACAAACCAAAGCTAACCATCGGTTTCCATTCGCCCATAAAAAATGGTGTCATGAGGGCAGAAACTACACTTATTCCAAACGCCCAGCGTAAACGAACAGCTAGGGCTGGTAAACTCATTTGCTTCCAACGGGAAATAGGTCCAATACCGATCAAGAAAATCGCCGGTGTCATAATAGGCACAAAAACGGCTTCAAAGAATGGAGGGCCTACCGATAATTTACCCAAACCAAGAGCATCAATGATCAATGGGTAAAGTGTTCCCAACAATACACTTGCCGCTGCGACTAACAACAATATATTATTAGCGAGCAACATCGATTCGCGCGAGAGCAAATCAAATCTGCCTCCTAAGCCAACTTTTGGCGCACGCCATGCAAACAATAATAATGCACAGCTAATCACAATCACAAGAAAAGCAAGAATAAATACACCCCGGGCAGGATCGGTTGCAAATGCATGAACAGAAGTTAAAACACCTGAACGCACTAAAAATGTTCCCAACAAACTCAGCGCGAATGTGCTAATTGCCAATAAAACTGTCCAGCTTTTGAAACTACCACGTTTTTCAGTAACTGCCAGCGAATGAACTAAAGCTGTACCGACAAGCCACGGCATAAACGATGCGTTCTCTACCGGATCCCAGAACCACCAGCCTCCCCAGCCTAATTCATAATATGCCCACCAGCTACCGAGCATAATTCCAATTGTCAAAAATACCCAGGCAATAATCGTCCACGGACGTGACCAGCGCGCCCAAGTTGCATCCAGCTTCCCGCTCAATAACGCGGCGATAGCGAAAGCAAAAGCAACAGAAAACCCCACATAACCCATATAGAGCATAGGCGGATGCACCACCATGCCAAAATCTTGCAACAGAGGATTCAAATCACTTCCTTCCATTGCAGCAGGTAATAAACGATCAAATGGATTTGAAGTAAATAACATAAATACCAAAAAACCGATACTAACAAGACCTAAAACCCCAATTACTCTTGCAACAACATCATCTGGCAACTGCTTACTAAAGACACTGACTGCAACAGACCAACTGGCAAGCATTAAAACCCATAACAATAAAGAGCCTTCATGAGATCCCCACGTTGCTGCCAATCGAAAATGGAATGGTAATTCTGTATTCGAATTGTTGGCTACATTTAGCACAGAGAAGTCGCTACTGACAAAGGAATATGCCAAACAAAAGAATGCAATCAGTACAAATACAAATTGCCCCTGAACCACAGGTCTCGCCAATGCTATCCAAGAAGGAATACCCCGTGCTGCGCCAATAATAGGCAATGTTCCTTGCAAAGTAGCCAGCAGGAGAGCGAGTATTAAAGAAAAATTACCAATTTCTGGAATCATGATTTTATTTAAGAATTAAAAAATTATTCAGGACTAAAAATTGAACTTCCCTGAGAAGTAAGTATTAACTTTTCAGGAAAAACCTTACTGTACCAGAGATGCTTTCTGTGCTTTAGCAGCTTTCTCTAGAGCTTCGGCAGCTTCAGGCGGCATATAATTTTCATCGTGCTTGGCAAGAACTTCATCAGCCAAAAAAACACCTTCAGCAGATATTTTTCCTTGTGCAACTACACCCTTACCTTCTCGAAACAAGTCAGGCAGAATACCCGTGTATACAACAGGGATTGTTTCCGCCGTATCTGTCACTGAAAAATGTACCGTAGTCGATCCATCATCACGCTTAACGCTGCCTTCTGTAACCAATCCACCAATGCGAAAACTTTTACCAATTGGCGCTTCATTCGCGATAACTTGAGATGGGCTAAAGAAAAACACCAGATTACTTTGAAAAGCGTTTAATACCAAAATAGCAGCAACTCCTAATGCAGTAACTCCAGAGACTATCATTGCAAGCTTCTTATGACGTGGTTTCATTATTTGTCTCATTATTATCTAAGTCTTCGATGTGACTATATTGTTTTTCTAAAGTTCGTCGACGATTTGAAATTAACAGAATTTCACCAGCTATACACATAAAAGTTACAATGTATGATCCCCAAACATAGAGCCCATATCCTCCCATTGAGAAAAACTCTGACCAACTTGACCAAATCACAATATAGCTCCTTTCTTTTGTAGCTCTGCCACCCAGGCCGTATGACTTTCTCGCTCAAGAATAATAATGCGTGTCCGCTTTAATATTACTGCAATGGAATACATCCAACTAGCGAGTACCATAATCAGCATACCTGTCAACATGGTCGTCGCCATCGCAGGCGCTTGATTGATGCTTACCGATGCGCCTTGGTGCAGAGTATTCCACCACTGTACTGAAAAATAAATAATCGGTATATTGATGACGCCAACCAAAGCAATGATGGCGCCAGCTTTATCAGCACGTCGTGGATCATCAATTGCTGCCTGTAACGACATGAACCCAATATAGAGAAAAAACAAGATTAATTCAGAAGTTAATCGTGCATCCCATACCCACCAGGTTCCCCACATAGGTTTCCCCCATAACGCACCAGTCCATAACGCGATAAAAGTGAACATGGCACCGGTTGGAGCAATTGCAGTTGCAAGCATAGAGGACAATCGTGTATTAAAAGCCAATCCGATACCTGCCCAGAATGCCATCACAACATATAGGAACATTGACATCCAAGCTGCAGGTACGTGTATGAAAATAATCCGATAAGCCTCGCCTTGTTGAAAATCGGTTGGTGCAACAAAAAAACCGACATAAAGCCCTGCCACCAGCAACACCACAGAAACAAGAACAAATACTGGAATCATTTTTCCCGCCAATGAATAAAAACTGGCAGGAGAAGAGTACTTAAACCAATTAATTGCCATATTTAGTATTAATAAAATTCTTCATGTTAATTTTACCTTTCGACTATCCTAAATTTACTCAGTCCGTAATTTTATACCAAAAAATCAGAAATTATATAAAAGGCATAATAAATTGCCCTTAGTTGATCTCATGATATTGAAGCAAATTCAAAAATGGCACTTCAATTATTCTAAAGAAACTCGCAGGGATGCAGCTGCAGCCCAAGGTGCTAATACAATCGAAACCAATAAAAATGCACCAATTAATGATAAATGCGCGTCAAAATCCATCCCTGCCATATTGGCTTCAACCGCGCCGGCTCCGAAAATCAATACAGGAATATAAAGAGGTAACACTAATAACGACACCAATACTCCCCCTCCTCGCAATCCCAGAGTCAATGCTGCCCCAATTGCTCCGATCAAACTTAAAACCGGCGTCCCCAGTAATAAAGCAGCCGTTAGAACAAATAGCGCATCGGCTGGCAAATCGTACTGAATCCCCAATACGGGTGCCATTAAAACAAGTGGCACTCCGGTTACCAACCAATGCGCAAACGCCTTACCAAGCACTAACAGTGATAGTGATTGCGGCGATAACAACATCTGCTCCAATGTGCCATCAACATAATCATTTGCAAACATTCTTCCCAGAGATAACATTGAAGCCAATAAGGCTGCCACCCAAACCACACCGGGTGCCATCGTGCGTAGCATATTCATTTCAGGCCCAACGCTCAGAGGAAACAAGCTCACCACGATGATGAAAAAAAATAACGTAGTCAATACATCGGATTGGCGCCTCATTGCCAATAATAAATCGCGTTTAATTATCCACATAAACATATTAAGCCAGATGCAATTGCATAATTGATGCTGCGGTCACCTCAATTTCCTGATGCGTTGTCATCACAATCACACCACCTCGCTGCAAATGTTGCTCCAGCAATCCTTGAATCAATTTAACGGCCATGACATCCAGCGCAACTAATGGCTCATCGAGTATCCATAAAGTAGTATTGCAGACCAGTAACCTCGCCAAAGCAACGCGACGCCGCTGCCCCTGCGATAAGACTTTGACGGGCAATGCTTCTCTGCCCTTCAGTCCCATATGTTTCAGCGCTTCACTAGCCTGGTTAGCGCTGATTTCAAAACCGGCCAGCGCACTTGAGATACGTAAATTCTCGAGAACCGTCAAATCATCTTTGGTACCACTCAAATGGCCAATATAAGTCACATCTGCAAAATAATCTCCATCTAGCGATCGGATCGAAGTTCCGTTCCAGAGAATTTCACCCGCAGCGGGATATGATAAGCCGCATAACATGCGCAATAAGCTGGTCTTGCCACTGCCATTGGGGCCACGCACTTGCAGCA
Organism: Nitrosomonas ureae; assembly: GCF_001455205.1. Classification (NCBI taxonomy): domain Bacteria; kingdom Pseudomonadati; phylum Pseudomonadota; class Betaproteobacteria; order Nitrosomonadales; family Nitrosomonadaceae; genus Nitrosomonas; species Nitrosomonas ureae. Next base: position 2,746,135 of record NZ_CP013341.1, on the reverse strand, counting down.
AGCTACCTGCATCAAGAGAAAAGTTGATATCCTTGAAAAGCTCGCGATCACCACGAACACAAGCAAGATTAACACCTTGCAACATTATTTGAACCTTTCAGTCACATAAACATGCAATTATAGCGCATCGAGGCTAAATTCGCTTACTCAAAAGAATCGTTACAACTTCAAATATGCCTAGTTTTGCAAAGCAGTAGCTTAAATATGCAGTATGTAAACAAATTTCCTGTATATGCTGTTTAAAACTTTATTTACTGGTAACTTGCAAAGACTAATTGCATATCAGTAAACTTTGGATCACGCATAAGAATTTGAGTCACTTACAAAAAACATTTTAAACAAATGATAGCGACCCATTGAATATTAATAATTTTTATAACCCAAAACTTATAACGTGAATTTATATAACTAATTAGGAATCAGTCATGATAGAAAAACACGATTTACACCACGAATTTCCTGAATATTACGATCGCATTCATGAACTAAAAACTCATGATAGTCATTTTGCTCGTCTGTTTGAGGAATACCATGACCTCAATCGCGAAATACTCAGGATTGAAGAAGGTATCGAGAACACCACTGACGAATACCTGGAAGAATTGAAAAAGAAGCGTTTGTTACATAAAGATAAGCTCTACAGCATGATTACCAATAATTAACAGCCTTCTCGCAGTCAACATGCTAACAGATCAAAAAATGAAAGCAGTTTATTTTAATGTAGGCGGTTCAACGGAAATTTTGTATTTTGGAGATATCGCATTATCTGATCATTACAATGAAGGTCAAGTTTTAGTGCGCATCAAAGCGATCGGTATCAATCCGATTGACTGCAAAATTCGCACCCATCCGGAACGATTTCCAGTCACTTACCCAGTGATTCCGGGATGCGACGGAGCCGGTATTGTAGAAGCCGTAGGCGCGCAAGTTGATAATTTCAAACCGGGGGATGAAGTTTATTTTTCGCAACCCGCTTTTAACAATCGCCAAGGCACTTATGCCGAATATGTAAAGGTCGATGCCAGCTTACTCGCTTTAAAACCACGCTCGTTGTCCTTCGAGCAGGCGGCCGCAGTTCCACTGGTTTTTATTACCGCATGGGAAGCATTGCATGATCGGGCGCACATCGCTCAAGACCACATTGTATTGATCCACGCCGGTGCCGGCGGCGTTGGCCATGCCGCTATTCAACTGGCTAAGCTGGCCGGAGCTCACGTCATCGCTACAGTGAGTACTGAAGCAAAAGCAAATTTTGTAAAGCGCTTGGGCGCAGATCTGGTCATCAATTACCGCTCGCAGGATGTCATCGCAGAGGTATTGCGCTGGACAAACGATAACGGCGTCGATATTGTATTTGACACTGTGGGGCCGGAAATATTGCAAAGCTGTTTTCGCTGCGTCAAACCCTACGGGGATGTCGTAACCATTCTGCAATCCGCACCGGATACTGACTGGAGCGAGGCTCGCAAACGCAATGTCCGTTTCAGCCTTGAATTAATGCTGACGCCGATTTTACTCGAACTGGAAGACGCCAAACGTCATCAAGGCGAAATATTGCGACAATGCGCGGGATTATTTGATGCCCACAAACTACAGGTGGAAATTGCACGTACTTTCACACTAAGAGATGCTGCTGCAGCACAAAATTTTCTTGAACAAAATCATCCCATTGGAAAACTTGTATTGATAGTGGACTCATAAAGTAAATAAAGTTTTTCTCAAAATCTGGAGGTAAGCTATTAGACTTGCGATTCCTTTTGATCTTGCGAGCGCGCTCTCCGTTCATGAACACGCTCATTACTTCCATTTAGCTGCTTTTGATTAATATAAGTCTGAATAATTGTTGCCAAAGAAACAAGGGTTGCAGCAACACCGAACCAGAAGTATACAACTTGAGACCATTCACTGGAGATGGCAGCTTCGTAGTTTATAAAAAGCGCCGTAATCGGAGGAATCACAAGAATAATCGCTTGGCCAACTGTGCGAAGTCGTTGCGCTCCATTTCGATGTTCTTCGAATCGGTGCCATCCATCGAAGACATGAACGGTAGTGACAGTTTTTAGCTTAGCACGAAGCTCAAATTTTATGTAAGCTCCTAAGGTTGCAATGCATAAATGGTGATAGCAAACAAGCAAGGTAAAGGCAAAGCCCATATAGGGAAGTATTAGTAGAGCGTTCTTTGTATCTTCAGATGGATTTATGCCTAGCGAAGAGTACTTTGCAAAAGCAAACGTAGCGGCTACCGCAGTTGTGTAAGCGGCGAGAAGTGTATCGCGAAGTCGAATTCGTGAATAAACTTCTTCCTTTGCACTCGTAAAGAAACATAATACAATTTCATCATTTTCTGATAAAGCCATAATTCCTCCAATTTTCTACAAATTGTATCTCCGAGATACACATCAACCGCGATCAACTCCGTTATTTGGCAGAAAATAGATATCAGGCTGATAATCAAGAGTTCTCGTTCATGCTAAGAATCACATTAATCTTTGCTTGCTGCAAAGCAAGCATAATAAAGCAGTCTTATTGTCATTTTCGATCGTATGCAAGTTATCCCATCAACAACCGCAACGCTTCCCGATACTTCTCCACCGTCTGCCGCAAAATATCATCCGGCAATACCGGCGCAGGTGCTTTTTTATTCCAATCCTGTTTTTCCAGCCAGTCACGCACAAACTGTTTGTCGAAGCTCGGCGGGTTTTGGCCGGGTTGGTATTGGTTAACAGGCCAGAAGCGGGACGAGTCGGGCGTTAATACTTCATCGATCAGATATAATTCACCGGTATCATCCAGGCCGAATTCAAATTTGGTATCGGCGATGATGATGCCGCGCTGCAGCGCATAATCGGCGGCCTCGGTATAAAGTTGGGTGGCCTTTGCACTGACCTCTTCAGAGAGTGCTTTGCCCAATTGCTGTTCCACTTCCGTTAAAGCAATGTTTTCATCATGCGCACCGGCCGGGGCCTTGGTGGAGGGCGTGAAAATTGCACCATCGGGCAGTTTGTCGGCAAGTTTCAGGCCGGATGGCAGCGGAATACCGCAAATAGCGCCGGTTTGCCGATAATCCTTCCAGCCGGAACCAACTACATAGCCGCGCACGATGGCTTCGATTGGCAATGGCTTCAAACGTTGAATGACAAATGCGCGGTCGCGTACTTGTTCACGTTCACTTTCCGCCACCACCGATTCCGGCGCAATGCCAGTCAGGTGATTGGGTAAGACATGCGCAAGTTTCTGAAACCAGAAATGAGATAACGCAGTGAGAATCTTCCCTTTGCCAGGCACAGCGGTAGGCAGAATCACGTCGAAAGCGGATAAGCGGTCAGTTTGCACGATTAGCAGTTTATCTTCACCGACAGCATATATATCCCGGACTTTGCCGCGATGTAAAAAAGGCAAGCTTTTGATCGTCGTTTCAAATAAAGCGGATGGTTGCGTCATAGGTAGTAATTTCAGTGATGCTCAAGTTGTTTTTTGATGTGATTTGCTTCTCGTAATGCGTTGTCAATGTCATTACTTAACACGGTATAGTGTCCCATTTTACGACCCGGTCGCGCTGCAGTTTTACCGTATAAATGTAATTTGGCCGATGAATGTTGCAAAACCCGTTGCCAGTCGGGTTTTCCATTGCGCCATAAATCGCCCAGCAAATTAACCATCACCGCAGCACTGTGTTGCGTGGTGGCTCCCAACGGAAGCCCGCACAAAGCTCGCACTTGCTGCTCAAATTGCGACGTAATACAAGCATTGATGGAATAATGCCCACTGTTATGCGGGCGTGGTGCGATTTCATTGATTAATAATGTATCATCCTGCAGCACAAAAAACTCGACACACAGCACGCCTTGATAGTCCATCTTTTCAACCAACCGGCAAGTTAGGTCTTGTGCCTGCTTTGCAAGTTGCGGCGCTACTCTAGCCGGCACAATGCTGATATCGAGGATGCCGTTGATATGCTGATTCTCGGATACCGGAAAAATCTGTAATTCCCCATTGCCGCCCCGCGCCACTACGACCGATAATTCTCTTTTAAGCGGCATGAATTTTTCCAGCACGCACACCGCATGATCGAGTTGATCATAAGCAATTGTCAATTCATCAACGCTGACAACCGGCACCTGCCCTTTGCCATCGTAACCAAATTGACTGATTTTCAGAATACCGGGAAGTAACTGGGCAATATCCGGAGAAACCAAATCCTGTTGGTGGGCAATGATGGCAAACGGTGCGACGGAGAAACCATTGTCCGCCAGAAATTGCTTTTCCAGCACGCGATTCTGTGCAATGGCTACACTGTATGTATCCGGCCTGACGATACAAGATTCAGCGAGCTTTTGCAGCGATCCTGCAGGGATATTTTCGAATTCGGTGGTAATTGCCGCGCATTGATTGCCAAGTTTCATCAGTGCTGCATGATCGGCATAATCCGCACAAACAAAATCATCCGCCACTTGTCCGGCAGGACTGTCCATTGCCGGATCCAGCACTGTTACCCGATATCCCATCTGTTGAGCTGCTTGGACGAACATGCGTCCGAGCTGTCCGCCCCCAAGGACACCGAGCATGGCTCCAGGTAGGATGCGCATTATCTTGGCAATTCGGAAGTCAGTACAGATTCAGCCTGCTTCTGCCGGTATTGGTTTAGCTGTTCATTTAATTCACTGTCATACACCGCCAGTATTTCAACTGCAAATAATCCGGCATTGACCGCACCCGCTTCACCGATGGCAAACGTAGCAACGGGAATTCCTTTGGGCATCTGCACGATCGAAAGCAATGAATCCAGTCCTTGTAAGTGCTTGGAATTGACCGGAACACCCAGAACCGGCAAGGTGGTTTTTGCCGCAATCATACCGGGCAGATGCGCCGCGCCTCCTGCTCCTGCGATGATGCATCGGATGCCGCGCGCTCTGGCTTCTGCAGCAAATTGAAACATCAAATCCGGCGTGCGGTGAGCTGAAACCACTTTGGCTTCATGTGCGATATGGAATTCATCCAGGATAACTACCACATGCCGCATCACGTCCCAATCGCTTTTGCTGCCCATGACAATGCTCACTAATGGTTTAATCATATAACTTCAATCTAGTTTAAGGTTTGATAATAATTATCTAATAGCACGTTACACAATGATGCTTTGAAACACGGCTGGCTATTTTATAAGTCTGTACAATAATCGTGTAATCTATTTTGATCGCTTCAATAAAAATTATAACTGGTATTATACTAGGCATATTTACAGTTGCGCTTTTACATTGATGTGACTATTCAATGTATTAAGCTTGGAGCATTCTTTTTCTTAATGACGATTTGACCCTGAATGAATTTTCAACGCAGAAAACATAGCGACGAACCGGAAATCAATCTGGTGCCCATGATCGATGTGCTGCTGGTAATTTTGATCTTTCTGGTGGTAACGACAACCTATTCGAAATTCGCCGAACTTGAAATCAGCCTTCCGCAAGCCAGTGCTGAAGAAGTCGACAAAAATATCGACAAACCGAATAGTATAGACATAACTGTCAACGCATTGGGAGATTACACCATCAATCTGATTCCCATCAAGTTTTCCAGTATTGAGAGCTTGCGTGATGCTTTACTTTTCGCAGCCAAGGTTCGCCCCGATCCCTTTATCATCATCAGTGCGGATGCTAAGGCTACGCATCAATCGGTGATTACTGTAATGGAAGCGGCCCGCTTGGCAGGTTACAATAAAATCACTTTCACCACGGAAACGAATAATGCAAACTGATCATTATTTCGGATCGTGATTGAATTCGGTAATAATTATTACCCTAAACCCTAATATTCTATTTAATTAAGGAGAGCACTATGACGAATATCAATCTTGACAACTTTTCCCAAGCGGCACAATCCGGGTCGCAGTATGTCCTGGCCCCATTGCCTTATTCGGATACTGCGCTACAACCTGTGATATCTTCAAATACACTGAGTTTTCACTATGGTAAACATCACAAAACCTATGTCGACAACTTGAATAATCTGCTGGCAAACAGCGATCTGGCAGGGCAATCCTTGGAGCAAATCATCAAGGCAACCGCCGGACAAACGGAAAAAGCCGCGATTTTCAATAATGCCGCACAAGTCTGGAATCATATGTTCTATTGGCATAGTCTGAAGCCCAATGGCGGCGGGGAACCATCATCGACCCTGAAACAAAAGATTGAAGCTTCATTCGGCAGTCTGGAAGTTTGCAAAAAAGAATTTGCTCAAGCTGCATTGACTCAGTTTGGAAGCGGTTGGGCATGGCTGGTTCAGGATGGCGATAAAATCGCCTTAGTCAAAACCGGCAACGCCGAAACCCCGCTGACAAAAAATGTCCGGCCATTATTAACTATTGATGTTTGGGAGCATGCTTACTATTTAGATTATCAGAATCGCCGTGCCGATTATGCGAACGCAATTCTGGAGAAATTGATCAATTGGGATTTTGCTGCAGCTAATCTTGGATAATTCCACTTTTTTATGACTGATATCACCATCGCCCTGTCAAAAGGGCGAATCTTTGATGACACCGCACCTATACTCAATGCCGCAGGGATTGAGGCACTGGACAACCCGGAAACATCGCGCAAACTGATTCTATCTACTAATCGAGCGAATGTACGTCTGATCATAGTGCGCGCATCGGATGTACCGACTTATGTGCAGTATGGCGCTGCTGATCTTGGCATCGCCGGCAAGGATGTACTGCTGGAGCATGGGGGTGCTGGGCTTTACCAGCCACTGGACCTGAATATTGCACGCTGCCGCATGATGGTGGCAGCACCTGAAGATTTTGATTATGACTCTGCGGTTCGACAAGGCGCACGGCTACGCATTGCCACCAAATATGTACAAACTGCGCGCGAACATTTTGCTGCCAAAGGCGTGCATGTCGATCTGATAAAATTGTATGGTTCGATGGAATTAGCACCTTTAGTGGGCTTGGCGGATGCCATCGTCGATCTCGTCTCAAGCGGTAGCACCTTAAAAGCCAACCATCTGAAAGCGGTGGAAGAAATCATGGCCATTTCGTCAAGATTGATTATTAATCAGGCAGCCTTAAAGTTAAAAAGAGATGCCATCCAACCGGTATTGGATGCATTTTCTGCAGCTGTCAAACCATAATTTTCCGGCATTTATCCTTCCTAACCATGATAGAAATAAAACGATTTAATTCAAAAGACTCTGATTTTGATTCCAATCTGGAGAAACTTCTGTCATTCGAAAATGCTCAGGACGACGCAGTCGAATTAACCGTATCCAAGATTCTTGCAGACATTAAGCAGCGCAAAGATGCTGCCTTGATCGAGTATACCAATCGGTTCGACAGACTATCAGCCGTTTCCGGTAAGGATTTTGAGCTTACGCAGGATCATTTGCAGCAATCGTTGACCGCTTTGCCATCAAGCCAGCGAACTGCTCTGGAACAGGCAGCTGAGCGGGTTCGCAGCTACCATGAAAAGCAGTTGATGCATTCATGGCAATACATCGACTCGGAAGGTACGTTATTAGGTCAGAAAATAACGCCACTGGACCGTGTCGGACTCTATGTTCCCGGTGGGAAAGCCTCTTACCCCTCCTCGGTTCTAATGAACGCCATTCCGGCTAAAGTTGCTGGTGTAAAAGAATTGATCATGGTCGTTCCGACACCGAATGGCGAAAGGAATCATATGGTTCTGGCGGCAGCGGCCATTTGTCGGGTGGACCGTGTATTCACTATCGGTGGTGCTCAAGCTGTCGGCGCATTGACGTATGGTACCGAAACCGTACCCTCTGTGGATAAAATTGTCGGCCCGGGCAATGCTTATGTTGCAGCCGCCAAACGCAGGGTATTCGGTATCGTTGGCATCGACATGGTCGCCGGACCATCTGAAATTTTAGTCATTTGCGATGGTCGAACCAATCCGGACTGGATTGCTATGGATTTGTTTTCCCAAGCCGAACATGACGAGCTAGCCCAATCGATATTGTTATCACCTGATGCCGCTTTTCTCGACCAGGTAATGCACAGCTTGAATCGTTTGCTGACAGAAATGCCCCGCAGAGATGTCATTCGAGCTTCGTTGGAAAATCGCGGCGCTTTGATTCAGGTGCACGATCTGGATGAAGCCTGTGCAATCGCCAACCGCATCGCACCTGAACATCTTGAGTTATCCATCGAGCAACCAGAAAATTGGATTGATAAAATTCGCCATGCCGGGGCTATTTTCTTGGGCCGCAATGCTTGCGAAGCATTAGGAGATTATTGCGCTGGTCCTAATCATGTATTGCCGACATCAAGAACCGCACGCTTCTCTTCTCCGTTGGGTGTGTATGATTTTCAGAAACGCAGTAGCTTGATCCAGGTTTCGCAGCAGGGAGCGGCGAAGCTAGGGGAAATTGCATCAGTACTCGCGATGGGAGAGGGATTACAAGCACATGCTTTATCGGCAGAATACCGCTACAAAAATTAATAATTGCGGAACTTTACTGCAGTAGCTTCGATACTTGCGGGATTTATTTATGCCAGTTATCACTTCACGCGATCACCCGCTTATCAAACGACTGATCAAGCTGGAAGAATCATCGCCATATCGTAAGAGAACCGGCCTGACACTCCTTGATGGCATTCATCTCATTCAAATTCATTGTTCAATATTAGGCAAGCCCGAGAATCTGATCGTCAGCGAATCTTATTTTGCAGATACCGATAATAAACATTTTATGGACATAATTTTTGGATATAAACCTCCAAAAATAACTATTGTCGGTGACTCGTTATTTCGCGCAATATCTCCAGTTAAGACACCTACGGGCATTCTCGCGCTTATCTCAAAACCTTCACTACAAGAAAAAACACATAACAGAAAAGAAGTCCTTAGTGTTCTGCTGGAAACGATCCAGGATCCTGGAAATCTTGGCTCGATATTGCGCTCGGCAGCCGCTGCCAATGCCAGTCATATCTATCTGTCAAAACATTGCGCAGATGCCTGGTCACCCAAAACATTACGGGCTGCAATGGGTGCGCATTTTTTTTTGCATATTTATGAAAATAGCAACTTAAAACAGATTGCGCAACAGTTTCCGGGAACTGTCATTGCCACATCGATACAAGCCACGAAGAATCTTTTTGAAATTTCATTGGCTGGACCTACGGCTTTTCTATTTGGCAATGAAGGTGCAGGATTATCTGCAGAAATGATACAAGCAGCACACGTGAATATTGCTATCACCATGCCTGGTAAAACTGAATCCCTGAATGTCGCGGCGGCTGCCGCTATTTGCTTTTTTGAGAAAGTACGCCAAGATAAATACTCATCGCTATCTTCCACTATTGGCACTAAATAATGCCGAGGTGTATCATACTGCACCGAACAACATTGTCGCTATGGAGTATCATGAAAATCTCATTTTTATCCCTCATCATCCTTCTCGGATGTTCATTATTCAATTCTGTCAATGTCATGGCTTTACACCATGAGCCGCAGAATGCACAAGAATCCAAAGAAAATATGCCTGACAATGAAGGAATTGTTGTTAACACAATGGATGCCGCCGGTTACACCTATATGGAATTGGAGAATAGCGGGCATAAATTCTGGATTGCCGCACCCACGACCAAGGTTAGTAAAGGCGACCATATCCGCTATTCTGGAAGCATGATCATGAGCAACTTTACCAGCAAGACTTTGAATCGCACATTCAACACTATTGTTTTTGTGACATCTACGCAGATTAAAAAATAACCGGGTTATGTCATATCGGGAAAACCGATCAGCAATTTATTCTTCAGACTTTTCAGTTCATCTCGATAGCGTGCTGCTTGTTCAAATTCCAAGTTCTTTGCAGCACTGAGCATTTTCTTTTCCACCCGCTGGATTTCCCTGGCCAGTTGCGATTCACTCATGGCGTCATAGCGTGCCTGCGTCTGTGCTGCTTTGAGGTTTTGCTGCGATGACTCATAGTTATAAATGCCATCGATGAGATCTTTAATCCTTTTATGCACCGATCGAGGAATAATTTGATGTTGCACGTTATGGTCTATCTGCTTCTGACGTCGGCGGTTTGTCTCATCAATCGCAACACGCATGGATCTGGTTATGGTTTCAGCGTACAGAATGGCCGTGCCGTTAATATGACGGGCAGCACGGCCGATAGTTTGAATCAATGACCTTTCCGAGCGCAGGAAGCCTTCCTTATCAGCATCCAATATCGCGACCAGTGAAACTTCAGGAATATCCAACCCTTCACGTAACAAATTAATCCCTACCAGCACATCAAATTGCCCCAAACGCAAATCGCGAATAATTTCAACGCGTTCTACCGTATCGATATCAGAATGCAAATACCGTACCTTGATTTTGTGATCCGAAAAATAATCGGTTAAATCTTCCGCCATGCGCTTAGTGAGCGTAGTAACCAGTACACGCTCATTCTTGGCAGTGCGCAAGCGAACCTCAGACATTAAATCATCGACCTGAGTCGTTACCGGACGTACCTCAATTATCGGATCAACCAATCCCGTCGGTCGCACTACTTGCTCGACGATCTGTCCGCTGTGCTGATGCTCATAATTCGCTGGTGTTGCCGATACAAACACAGTCTGCGGCATTCTTTTTTCAAATTCTTCAAAACGCAATGGACGATTATCCAAGGCGGACGGCAGGCGAAAACCATAATTCACCAGATTTTCCTTGCGTGACCGATCACCCTTATACATCCCTCCGATCTGCGGCACAGTGACATGGCTTTCGTCAATGATCATCAATGCATTGGATGGTAAGTAATCCAGCAGGGTCGGTGGCGGCTCACCTGGGTTTTTGCCGGAAAGATGGCGTGAATAATTTTCAATCCCTTTGCAGAATCCCAATTCATTAAGCATTTCCAGATCAAACCGGGTTCGCTGTTCAAGACGCTGGGCTTCAACCAGGCGATGTTCCTGGTAGTAATATTCCAGCCGTTCGCGCAGTTCATCTTTGATAGTTTCCATTGCACGCAATGTGGTACTGCGCGGCGTAACGTAATGACTGGAAGGATAAACGGTAAATCGCGATAGCTTTTGCAGCATGCGGCCGGTCAGCGGATCAAATAAAGACAGACTATCCACTTCATCATCAAATAATGACACCTTTATCGCTGCTTCCGAATTTTCCGCCGGAAAAATATCCACCACATCACCCCGGACGCGAAATACCCCGCGCTTGAATTCCAATTCATTGCGTTCGTATTGCATCTCGGTCAAACGCTTTATGACGTCACGCTGAGAAATCTTTTCACCGTTGCGCAAATGCAGAATCATGCCATGATAATCTACCGGATCACCGATACCATAAATACATGACACCGTAGCCACGATAATTGCATCATCGCGCTCCAGCAAGGATTTTGTCGCAGACAGACGCATCTGTTCGATATGCTCATTGATGCTCGAATCTTTTTCGATAAACATATCCCGTGCTGGCACATAGGCTTCCGGTTGATAGTAGTCGTAATAAGATACAAAGTATTCAATGGCATTCTCCGGGAAGAATTCACGCATTTCGGCATAAAGTTGTGCTGCCAGGGTTTTGTTTGGCGCAATTAAAATTGCCGGACGTCCTAAATGGGCGATCATGTTGGCAATCGTATAGGTTTTCCCCGATCCGGTAACACCCAGCAATGTTTGGAACGCAAGACCATCGTTTATCCCCTCAGTGAGCTGCACGATAGCTGCAGGCTGGTCGCCTGCAGGCGCAAATGCCTGATGTAATTTGAACGGACTATTGGGGAAGGTTACGATCACAGGTATAATTCCGACTGAATATTATGTTTTTGTACCATTCTAACATGCTGGTCTATTTATTTTAGTGCGAGGATTTTTGTGGAACTCTCCAGTCGCGTTCAAGCTATCAAGCCATCTCCCACTCTTGCTGTTACTGCGCGTGCCGCCAAGCTTAAGTCCGAAGGTAAGGATATTATAGGATTAGGTGCGGGCGAACCTGATTTCGATACGCCCCAACATATAAAAGATGCTGCGATTGCTGCAATTAATAAAGGCCAGACGAAATACACCGCCGTTGGTGGTACTCCCGGGCTAAAAAGTGCGATTGTCGCCAAGTTTAAACGCGAGAATAATTTTGATTTTGACGTTAAGCAAATTCTGGTTTCCTGCGGAGGTAAACAAAGCTTCTTCAACTTGGTGTTGTCTGTAATTAATCCGGGAGATGAGGTGATTATTCCGGCGCCTTACTGGGTTTCCTATCCTGACATTGTGTTAATCGCTGAGGGTAAGCCTGTGTTTATCAGTACCGGCATCGAACAGAATTTCAAGATTTCCGCACAGCAACTGGAAGCAGCTATTACACCCAAAACAAAAATGTTTGTTATCAACAGCCCCAGTAATCCCTCCGGGGCAGTTTATACTTTGAATGAACTCAAAGCATTGGGTGAAGTTTTACGCAAATATCCCAAAATTATTATTGCCACCGACGACATGTACGAGCATATTATGCTTACTGGAGAACGATTTGGAAATATTGCTAATGCCTGTCCGGACTTATTTCCCCAGACCATTGTTCTCAATGGTGTCTCCAAGGCTTATTCAATGACAGGATGGCGAATCGGTTATTGCGGCGGACCGGCACACATCATTTCAGCGATGGAAAACATTCAATCACAAAGTACATCGAATCCCAGTTCCATTTCACAAGCAGCTGCTGAGGCGGCATTAAATGGTGATCAATCATGTATCCATCCAATGGTTACAGCGTTCAAAGAGCGGAATATTTTTGTAACCGAACAATTAAATCAAGTTAACGGCGTGCAGTGTTTATCTTCGCAAGGCGCATTCTATGCATTTGCGGATGCTCGTCAATCGATCAATGCGTTATATGGGAAAAATCTGATAAGCACACAAAATGATATCGTATTTAGCGAATATCTACTGGAGAAAGCCGACGTTGCCGTGGTTCCAGGCTCTGCGTTTGGATGCGAAGGGTATATGCGGCTATCTTTTGCCACTTCAATGGAAAATCTTAAGCAAGCATTAAGCCGGATAAAGCATCTGCTGAAATAAGCTCACCTAATTCAGCAGATTTATATTTTTTATCTTAATGAAGCGCGGCCATTGCTGCTTTTTTAGTTTTTCCTGCCCGTGAAGGTATATTACACAAACCACACACGTGATTCGAATGAATTTCCAATGAATGCACCACATACTTGCCGTGACAATTTACACAAGGTGCTATGCACAATACGCCACTTTCAACAAAACGTGCTAAAGTCCACGCACGCGTTAAGCTTAAGACCTTTTCTAATTGATTGATTTTCACATGCTCATCATAGAGCCTATAACTTTTAATTAATGCATAAATGCCTTTAATCCCTGTATTTTCAGTTATATAATTATATATGTTGATAAACAGCGAAGAATGCATATTAGGTTGCCAACTTATAAACCAATCTTCTGAATAGGGCAGCATGCCTTTGGGAGGCGATACCCCTCTAATTTCTTTATATAACTTTACTAATCGTTCTCGACTCAGATCTGTGTTCATTTCCAATACCTGTAAACGAGCCCCTAATTGAATCAATTCAGTTGCCAGTTGAATTTGCTTGGCCTCGGTGATAATGCTTCGATTGCGCATGGGATCAGCCCTCTTTATATACTTGTTTTTACGCTACAGCTTCTGCAGGCTTTCCGGCCATCAAAATCGCCACATGCGACTTAGAGACAGATTGCTCACGGCTATCGTTGGATAACATTTCGGCAATCAAGCGATCATCAAAACGGAAACGACAAAGCAGCATATTTGACGCAGCCATTTTAATTAATTGTGCAGAAGTTAACTTATCCAGAATATCAGCCAGATCCTGATTAATGCCCAGCCGGTACATAGCGGATACCCTATCATCATGCAGCATTTGCTTTGCAAGCAATAGATAGCTTAAATTAATATCCCGGATTTCATCCAACATTTGATCTGTTTGCATTTAATCACCTCTAAAATAAATAAATTTTTAGTCGAAAACACGTATTCGTGTAGGTGAGATTTTCAATTATGACGCGGTGGAAGTAAATGGAAGTTAGACTTAAACAAAGCTAGGGAATCTACTTATCGCAATGTAGGAATTCGGCCTACATCGAAAGATTCGTAATTAGTTGAGTATTTGATATTTTTTTATTACTCAAGGAGATGTGCAATATATTAACTATTTGTGCTCCGGCAACCGGAAACAAAGCTCGCGCACTATGGGGTGTATCTAATAATGGTAGAAATCAAGTGTGCACTGTTTGCTGTGGATTTCCGTACACTGAATGATCGATAAAATTCATAATATCATGAACTCAAGAACTATCCATTTTGAGAATATCGAGAGAAAAATACTTTAAATAAGATTAATTGGAAATTAATTCATTCTGCAATGCGGTTTGTGACTACTCTAACCATTAATCCCCAATCTGCTCTCATGTTGAACTCAAGAACAAATCTGACGCTATGTCTTTGCGTTGCAATAAACTCCGTTCCACTATGCGCAATTTATTGAGCAGAATAGTTAATTGCAAATAGAATTGATCGCTGGCCATTAATTGGTGCCATTCATCGCCATCTGGATCATCTTCATCAAGATTACGCCAGAAAAGATTGCAGAAACTATGGAATGAAACTGGGTGTCCTGCAGTTAAGGTGGTTTTGATCTTATGATCTAGCCAACGCTGTCGCCTATCAATTAAACCTTCAACCCCATCACAAACAATGATCGATAAATAATCATGCAGATCTGTGGTACTGCGGATGCTTTTTAATTCAGGAAATTTTTGCCCAGTAATAGCGTTAGCAATCAATTCTTGTAAAGCAAAGGTTGAAATTTTGAGACTTACGCCTGTCTGTAGCTTATAGATTTTATCGAAATACATAAATCAATCGTTATTACGTAAGAAATGAAGCCAAAGTTAATGAGCGATTCGATTAATAATTACGATTATGGTTCACTCCGGCAAACTCACATCAATGTCATCATTGGCAGCTACAGCGAATTCATGGCTGGTTTAGTTGAATTGGCAATGCGAAGCTGTCACTTGTTGGAAACTCAAATAATACTGACTAACCTTATAGAAATTCGACGGAAATGACACAATACACTTCACCTCATCACCGGGTGGTCAGAAAAATCATGAAATGTTTCTAGCGTAATAAAAGCTTGAATCGGTGTCAATCAATCAAATACTATATACCTGCAATAATCATTCTCAATTCTTCCAATAAGTTACAGAAATCAGAATGTGATGATAGCTTGGAATTGATAACAAGCACTTTTGAAATGCTTGACAAAATCATCAAAGCGATCAAGATGTACTGGCAGTATTAATCATATTAATAAGGCTTTTATCCAATGAAAATAAGAGGCGGCGTCATATCCGAATTAAATCTGTTGTTTCAAAGAAAGTTGATTATCGGCATACAAAGAACATTTCCGCATATGAAATTTCATTTAGAAAAAATAGAAAAACCCGAATACCCATCTTTATCAGGCAGAAAACTTTTTACACGTTCATTGGCCGCATTAATCGATCCATGCGGCTGTTTTATTCAGATAACAAGAAAGGAGAGTATAAAATGACCATCGGTGAAATTTGTAATCGTGAAGTAATTGTGATTCAGCGAGATGAAACCGCTCAAGAAGCCGCCAAACTAATGCGTCAATTTCATGTGGGTGCTGTCATAGTAATCGACAAACCCAATGGCCGAGCAGTGCCAGTAGGAATGGTCACAGATCGTGATTTGATTGTCGAAATTATGGCAACAGAATTGGACGAAACAGTAATCACGGTCGGCGATATTATGGTACCCGATATATTTACTGTAAAAGAGAACACCGAGATGCATGAGGCGATCGAATTAATGCGCCGCAAAACTATCCGGCGCTTGCCGGTAGTAGATGATGCCGGCGAATTAATTGGTATTTTGACGTTAGATGATGCCCTGCAATGGCTGTCCGAATCATTGCTTGATCTTGCTAAACTGGTCAAGTATGAGCAGAAAAAAGAAGTTCGGCATCGTCCATAGTGAGTGATTTCAATCAACCGGGAATAATAGGTGTTATCCGGTTGATTGGCATGATTCTAAAAGATATTCCGCAATTTTTTAATTATGTGTAAAAATGAAGAGCGATAATTTCACGCATTAGTTTTACCGCCTTGAAGATCTCGTAATACCAAAAAGCTGGATTAATATCCCTGTCATATATCTTTGCTACTCTGGATGCTATCACCTTACACAAGGAGTGTCCCAGATGAAACAACTCTCCATTGCAACCCAACGCAATATTAATTATCAGTTAAACCGGCGCAAAAATAACCCGCAGTTTTATGAAACGGGTCAACTGAGGCGTGCAAGAATGCATGCAGCACGCCTCATTGAAACATTGGATGGCAAAAGACTGCTAACACCATTCCTGCGTGAACTACTGGAAGCAAGTTTAACTCTGGAAACGACAAATACTCGGATTCTTGCTGCATACTTAAAAAGATCTCCCGCCACTATCCGTAGCGAATTTCAGAAAATCTGCAGTACATTAGGAATGTACGCGGAATTCTCAAAAGATTACCAGAAGCAATCCTCATCCATGGTTAAGGAATCTGCCTAAAATAAATACCTCGCCGCAAACACAGGTGGAGTATTTTATTTAATTTCTCAACAATTATTGATTCATATCAAATCGGTTACTAAAGCCCTTTGTTAAAATTTAAATCATTGGACAACACACACTGATTTTATTTTTGTTATGTATCTAAAAATTGTTGGGAAGCATTTGGGCGCGAGTCTGAAGAAAAACAAAAAATATAATCCATATTTCGCTAATCAGTACCTTGACAGCGATTTTAACGCCATAACAGCAACAACGATAATTTCTCAATCCCTTACTAAATTGGATGAGTAACATGAAGTGTAATCAGCTGATATGCCCGTTACTCAGAAAAATAAAGGAGAATTCTCACATGTCTAGCAAACTGAATGAAACGGTAAGCAAGAAATCCCGTACAAAATTACCTAAAAACGAACCAAATATACTGGCCAATCAGATAACCCATAAAGATCAATTAATGGATCGCGAGGAAGCAATTGCAACCTCAGCCTATTACCGCGCTGAAAAAAGGGGATTTAGTAATAATGAGGCCGATATGGTACAGGATTGGTTAGAAGCTGAAACCGAGGTAGACAGTGTGTTAGAGCTGGATGACTTGAGTGATGCAGGTTTTCAATTCATGATCGATGAAACTGAATAATAAAGATAAGATAAATTACTTATTTTTAATTATAGAGATAGTATTTTTAGGCTAATATTCAATAACCGACCGGTGATAGCTGTACTGCAACGCTTAAATCTTGCAGGATAGCGGCAATTTTGCCTGACTGGAAATTCTCCCTGAGCAGTCGAATCTTAGCATTGTCATACCATCGTTCCCATTCTGACCGGAATACGCTGTCGGCCGAATTGACCGGGAAATTGATCATAATGACCTGCAATTGCTGCATTACAATGGGTGCAACGTCCGTCAGACGTTAAATGATATTGTTTAATTTCATACCAATCGCGCACGATTAATTCACCGTTGCAGAACGGACAAAAAGTGGTGTCGCCCTCAATAAAATGCACATTCCCGGTATACACGTAGTTTAGCCCGGCATTCAATGCAATATCCCGCGCTCTGATTACGGTTTCAGCCGGTGTCTGCGGTATATCCCTCAGTTTGTAATCCGGATGAAAAGCGCTGAAGTGCAGCGGCACATCAGTTCCCAATTCTTTAATAATCCACTCGCTCATCGCACCGATTTCCTGATCTGAATCATTTAAACCGGGGATCAATAACGTTGTCAGCTCAAGCCATACATCGGTTTCATGTCTCAGGTATTTTAAGGTATCTAATACAGGCTGCAGATGCGCCCCCGTTTGCTTGACATAGAATCCTTCGGTAAAGGCCTTGAGATCAACATTGGCTGCATCCATTTTGGCAAAGAAGTCGTGGCGAGGTTGAGCATGAATATAGCCCGCAGTCACGGCAACTGTTTTGAGGCCCTCAGTATGACAAGCATCGGCAACATCCATCGCATATTCGGCAAAAATCACTGGATCGTTGTAGGTAAATGCAACACTCTTGCAGCCATACTGCTTGGCATAGCTTGCAATAGCTTCCGGGCTGGCCTGATCCTGCAATTTATCAAAGTTCCGCGATTTGGAAATATCCCAGTTCTGGCAAAATTTGCATGCAAGATTACAACCTGCCGTGCCAAAAGATAAAATACTGCTGCCGGGATAAAATTGATTCAATGGTTTTTTCTCAATGGGATCAACACAAAAGCCGGATGAACGCCCATAAGTCGTCAGCACCATAGCAGCACCGGAACGCCCACGAACAAAACACGCTCCACGCTGCCCATCGTGCAGCTTGCAATCACGCGGACATAAATCACATTGAATCCGGCCATCATCGAGCAAATGCCAATACTTGGCGGGATGTTGCTGCATTGCACCAATCGGCTCATCCATGTGCACACTCCTTGACATTATCTATTTCCCGCCATTTCCTGACGGTATAGCGAGATAACTGAATCTTCTCAGACCAGAAATCTTCAGATAAACGGGCTTTCAGTTTTAGCTTGGCAAGAAATTTCTGGGGTTTAGGCAGATCTCCCCATACCTGAGGCAGAAATGTGCTGCGATGAAGTTCATATTCGAGCACAATGCCATCAACATTCGGACGCAACTGTGCCAGAGCATCGGCTTCGCTGGTAAAAGTCAGTGGTTGCAATTGCGATAACAACGAAACTTCAATCTTTATTGTATCGAGCTCATCCTTCACCAGCGGCAAGAAACGAGGATCATGCAATGCAGCCAGGAGCGCATTATTGCTGACATCTTCAAGCAATGGATCATACGCCTTCAGAGAACCGGCACAACCTCGCAATTCACCGTATTGGATTAAAGTGACAAAAGTTGCTCCCGGCTTGCTAAGCCAAGACATATGTTCCTCCACGGCTACCGCTGCACAAGGAACATGCAAAGCGCGTGCAATAGCTGTACGTGCAATTTGCAGTAAAATTCTTCCTTGTGGATCGTTATCACGCACCATGATTACTTCCTTGGCCAAACGCAATAGCTGCGTAACCGACTACTTGATCGCGAGTTCCCGTAGTATCTCCGGAATTCCTCAAATCCAGCAAATGCGGTATCAAGCCGTGTTTTTGCGCCGCAATTATCAAACCATTGATAGCTATACTTCCACAGGCATGATCGGATGCAATCGGCTGCTGTAATTGCAGTATGGATTGCACCGTTTGAATATCGATATGCTGCGCAGTTGCATAGGGTAAAAAATGTGATAAGTCGGAACTGATCACAATCAATGTTTCTTCATCGCCCCAGAGATAATCCAACACCTCAGCCACTTCTTCGGCTGACGCCATACCAATCGCTAATGGCAGGAAGGTGAATTCATTTAATACACTTTGCAGGAACGGAAGCTGCACTTCCAGAGAATGCTCCAATGCATGGGCTGCTCTGCTAATGCTAACTTGAGGCAAGTGAGCGATTGCATTGACTAAATCCGTATCCACGTTTACATCACCCAGTGGTGTAGTAAAAACATCCGCGCCTGGCAAAGCCAGACCATGCATGGCTACCCGATGCGCTGGCCCTAACAATACTACGCGCTGTAGGTTTGCAGCGGCCGTGCGCAAACTGGCATAAGCCGTTGCCGCGATGGCGCCTGAATATTGATATCCGGCATGTGGAACGATTAATGCTTTTGGCTTTAAGTCATGCCGATCTGCTTTTTCAAGCAGGAATTGCACATCCTGCCTCAGCTGCTGTTCATCAGCAGGATAAAAAAACCCGGCGACTGCGGGAGAACGAATAGTTGTCATCGTGCATTCTCTTGTTGATTCCTGACACTGCTATCAGACAAAAAATCAAGCAATAAATTGCAACCATCCGGCTGATCTATATCCAGTTATGCTATTGAGTACCTTATCATTGCATGAAATCAATTACACATTTCCAACACAGTAGCGCGTTGCTAAGGGGAAAAATTGCAATACTTGAAGTAACACGTTGGTTACCATCCTTCCTGATAAATGGTCATCAGGCTGGTCGCATTATCGGTGAGCCTGGCAATACTATGGCGGCCAAATCTCAAGTCTTCCAGATCCACATTGCGAGTAGGTAAAATCTCTCTCAACTCAAAATTAAATTGAATCAAGGGTGTGACATGATGCGAATCCAAATATATCTTTCCTGTTTCATCGGTATTGGAAACCGGGTCATGGACATCGGCAATCACATAAATTAATTCTTGCAATTGTTCGTTTGTTACGGATTTAGGATAAGTATCAAAAAAATGGTCCGGAACCGGCGAGGAATTGAAAGCAAATGTCTCCAATCCCAGAGCAGCGCCAATCGCTTGTGCCAATCCTCCTCCTAAAGAATGCCCTGCCACCGTAATCTTTTCATCCGGATGCAGAATCATTACATCCTGAGCAAATCTGAAGGCATCCTTAAATTGATCGCTCACCGTACCCGTGCCGATGGCTAAATCCGCTATGGCATCTCGTGCGGTGTCTTCCAGCTCCTTAAATGAGCATGGAAAATCGCACGTTTCAGTGCCACGAAATACCAGTGCCAATTCGCCCGTATCGCGGTTTTTATATACGCCTGCATCCATTCCGGAATTCGTTCCAGTGGATTTAATCAATTCCCAGGCGCCAACCACAACATTATCAAAATCATAAATGGCATCAGTGAGTTGCGCATACGGGATAGATCGAATCAGCAAATCGGCCGCCCGCCGCTCTTCAGGAAACAACATGCCATAAGGTTTCCAAGTGACATTGGGCACATAATCGGGATTGTTGTACAACGCGACTGAATTCAGCTCAAACACAGAAACGGCATCCACTGTCGCATCATTGGCATCGGTCACCCAGGTCAAGCTCACCGTATAACGCTCAGTCCCATAAAGCTTGGGAAAATCAACCTTTGGCAAAGTCAGCACACCTGTGAGAAAAGAAAACGTTGGGCTATTCGTTTCGGAGACATCGTCGAACTCCGCATTCAGCAATAAAAACCGATTTGGATTATCCGCCCCTAACCACTGTAGCGATGCTTTATATAATTGATCGCCAAATGAATCGCTCACGATGATTTTTTGCAAACACACCAAACCATTGGATTCAATCAACGTAACGGGTGCCGTCAAATCAACGCATTCTTCCGGCTGCGCTTTGGCAGTAGATACACAAAAGAACAGCGTTGCAACGCTGGTCAGTATGGCTAAATTAAAATACCCTATTGTCATAAAATGGCTCATTGATGAATGTAATTAAACTCAGCAGTTTAATCATTTTTCAGAAAATAGGTAGAGCCAAATCATATATTTCTGCTCACGCCATCAACGACCCTCCGGATTCCCCATTCACATTTACCCACAAGTGTGGCAAGCCCAAAGTATTGAGCCATTCGGCTCCATCTTCTCCTTTCAGCATGCCAATAGTGGACGCACTGCCGGCAACCACGCAAAACTCACCCAGCACGCTGACCGCTGCCATATACTGCACCGGCCAGCCGGTTTTTGGATTGAGCACATGGCCATATCGAATACCGTTCAGTATGATGCACCGTTCATAATCCCCGCTACTCGCCAATGCTCCGGAATGCAATAAAAGTGTTTGCAACAAACCCTCCGGATTACGCGGATGACGAATGGCAATGCGCCAAGGACTGCTGTCCGGATGCGGGCCGATGACTCTGATATCTCCTCCAAGATTAACCAGTCCATGATGTATGCCGGCATCCCAGCATAGTGAAGCAGCGCGATCGACAGCGTATTCCTTGACCACGCCGCCGAAATCAATTTCCATGTCCGAAGCCATGAACCTCAGAACCGGGCGCTGCCAGCTAATTTTATGCCAGCCTATTTTATTCAGAAGCAATTGAATTATTTCCGGATCAGGTATATCTCCAGACTTGAAATCCCAGGCGCGCCGCAAAATCCCGGAAGTAATGTCAAACAGGCCATCGCTTTGCTGATAACAGGTGTTGGCATAATCAAGCAATCCCGCAGTTTCATCATCGACACGGATGCGATCGCCTTGTTTTGCAATGCGGTTTATATCGGATAGAAAACTGTCGGTGCGGTAACGGGAGTATTTTGCTTCCAGGCGATACACATCATCCATGACTGACTTGGCGGCGCGTTTGACCTTTTTTTCATGATGGGCATAAAGCTGGATCGAGCAAGGCGAGCCCATTGCACTGAAATCGTAGTGATAGTACTTTAATTGCGCCCTCACAAATCAAATAACCACTCAGTAAATTAATTTTTAATGACCCAACCCGTTAAAACTGATAACTCCAGGTTGCCGACAGCATTCCCTGCCGGTCAAGCTGAAATCCATTGAAATCGTTCCTGACGGGTTGCAACCACTCAACTCCGAACCGGTTTCCGGCAAAACGTCCGCCTGGAATCCGCGCATTGACACCAAATCCCAGATCAAAAAATTGCCCACCGTAATTGGATGGAAAATCCATCGGGCCGATACGCGCATTGAATTGGTTAAAATCCCGATGTATGACATCTTGCCATGTGTAAGCACCCCGTGCTGTGGCAGTCAACCAATGCGTCAGGTCGTAGCCGCCCCAGGTTGTCGCCTGAAATTGGTCACCCAAGCGGTAGCCGGATTTATTTTGTGCTTCCAAACGCTTGATACCGCTGAATTGCGTACCCCACGACCAACGGTTATGGTCACCCGTATAAGTCAGGCTCGGGGTAAAATCCCAAGTGCCGCTGCCCAGTTGCATGCCAAAGTGGATCAATCCACCATCAATCTTAGCGATGC
The DNA here is from genome assembly GCF_001455205.1 of Nitrosomonas ureae. Taxonomy (NCBI): domain Bacteria; kingdom Pseudomonadati; phylum Pseudomonadota; class Betaproteobacteria; order Nitrosomonadales; family Nitrosomonadaceae; genus Nitrosomonas; species Nitrosomonas ureae. The sequence goes on along the minus strand of NZ_CP013341.1, from coordinate 2,723,276 downwards.
GGCGCAGCTCGATATCCACTTTCCCAGTCGGTGCGCTGAATCCAAGATTCACGTGCACACGATGACCGGGAATATCCAGCAATTTTATCAGTGATGAAAAATAAGTATCCCCCACTGCGCCGGTCTCATGCCCGGCCGCACCGGTATGTTCATGCACGCCCGGTTTAGGGGGCGGAGCCCCATCCAGCCTGCGCAAATTCATATCCATATCCATGAATGTCGGCATCAACATGACATTGAACCACTGCGTCGGTGCATACATGAGATCAACCATATGCATGCGCATATCCATGAATGTCGGCACAAACCGGCAAGATTCGCTGCCGCAACCTTGGTCAACAATAGCCTGATCATTCACTTTGTGCGTGCCATGCATCATATTTCCACCGGTCCAGTTGTACATAAACCGATAACCCGCCATGAAATCTCCGGATTTATCGAGCATATGACCAAACATAACCCCCGCAGGAGGCATCGCGTGATGATGCGGCGAAGCATGCGTATGCGGTGTGGAAGATCCGCCGGAGCCGACCATCGGCGAGGAAGTAGCCGGCTCAATATCAAACTTTATCGCGGCATTCGCCACATAATAATCAAAATCGGCAAAACTGTTGTTCCCGCCACTGCCAACCTGCATCGCGCTGGCGCGGGTATAGTATTCAAAACCGGCTTCCAGTGCCACACCTTTGCCCAGCATTTTATTTAATACCACGCCACCGCTTAATGCGCCAAATCCCGCCAGACGATGATCACTGGAAAAATGATCGGGTAATTTTCCAGCATCGAATGACGTTATTTTAGGTTGTGCATTAACCTGAAATCCATCAACTGGAGTACCATTCTGGTCAACCAAATCAAATTGAGTCTCGCCAAAATACTGTTTAGTTATATTATTCTGATCAACCCAGATTTTTCGTCCCAAACTATCAACTGCTTGTCTGCTATAGGTTTGTTGAGAAAATAAATAGGGTCGATAAAAACTGGCAGCATCTTGTGAGTAATAACGAATCCGGGGCGTCAACGTCCATCCGCTGCTGCCAATCGGTTGCACCCAACTGGCGTCGAACGTATGCGTATTGACTCCCCAATCATCGACCGATAGCCGGTAACCCAAATGCATCGCGGCATTAAACCAGTTGATATATTGAATGTATTTGGCATTTAGTGCGACCTGATTACGAATATCGGGACGTTGCTCGATCAATGCGCGTACATCACCCGTAATCGAACTATTGTTCAAACTTGCCGGGTCAATAAAAATGATCGAAGTGGCTTTATAGGGATTTTCCAGGAAGCCGGAACTATGCGTATAACCGATATTAGCATCGATCAATGCATTCTTGTTCAATACCTGGGTTAAACCAATATTCGTTACCCAGTCCTGCCGATCGCCTCGCAGAATCTCCGAACCGCTGCGCCTGACAATCTGCGACTCGTATGCAGTTTTGGTGATATAAGGCGATGAATCATGATCGAGAATGGCGCCGATTTTACTGGACGTATAGCCCCCACCAAATTTAACACTGGTCAGTTTCTGATTAAAATCCAGACGGCCACCGATAGAACCAAAGCTCGACTGATAATCTCTTTCCCGTGAAAATCCTCCACCCACATTGATTGCTGCTTCGTTCCATTCATGGCTCAAACCAAAATTGGCCTGGCGGCGTGTTTCCGGGGAAGCAGAGGACATGACTAATACCGATCGAGTATCGATATCGCCAGTTAATTGTTTCGTAATGGGATCGCGTCCGATAGGATTTAAATCCCGATCTAAAAGTATGTTGCTGTTGAGAATGGGAGAAGCACCAACCACTGTCCCATTAACTGTATAGGGACGATTACCTCCATCGGTGGCCAATGGCGTAATAGTGACCGGCGTTGCACCGGACCACGTGTCTTGGGTATATCCAAACGTAAATTTGGTGCGGTCGCTGAGCGAAAAAATCCCGCTGCCATGCAAAACATCGGCTGAAATGGGTTTTAAATTATTGGGAGCGCCAAGTAGGTTACGTTCGCCTTCCTGATAACGGCTATATTGAAAATTGACTCGATCTTTTCCTGCTGCATGCCCCGACGATAACAACAAGCCGGGCAAAACCAATGCCGCGGAAGTCAATGCCTGGAGTGTATTTCTTGATTTTGCTGATGGAACTAACTCCGTGGTGTTGATGAATGGCCGATATCCGCGTTGACGCTGAGGCTTCTTACTGTTTCGATGCAAATTGTGTTACCTCAATGGCCATTGCGGAAAGAACTTAGCTTTAATAGCAGCCACACCCCCCGCCACCGGAAGAGGATTTATGACTGGGCGCCGCTTCCCGGCTGCTATAGTTGTGTGATTGGATTTCGCTTTGCAAAGGATGAGGATCTATTTCCATCTGCATTTTTGCCAGATTGCCACGCTCCCAAGGCGCCACGCTCTTGCAGCCCGACAAAACAGCACACACTGCAAGAATTAAACAGTTCGCAATTATAACGCGATTATTTCGTCTAATCATTGGAGTTGGAAATACGCAAACATTAAGGCCGCCAGGAGACTACTCTTTCAGTAGTTGTGTAATCAGCGCACGTAATTCTTCTGATTCACCCGAACGAAATCCCTGATGAACATGGCGAATATTCCCGTTGCGATCGATCAAATACGATGTTGGCATCGCCATTAACTCAAATACTTTGGCACATTGTTTACTGGGATCTGCCACAATCGAAAAATCAACCGGGTTTTTGGCAAGAAACTCTTGCGCATCAGTAACCTTTTCATCCAGGTTGATACCGACCACATGCAAACCTTCATCCTTCAAATCCTGTTCCAATTGATTCAAAAATGGGAAAGATTTTATGCAGGGCGGACACCATGAGGCCCAAAAATCCATGTAGACCACTTTACCCTTCAATTCCTGCAGATCATAAGTGGGCTGACCATCCAGTGTGGTCAAGTGACAGGAAGACGATGCCCGCTCCAGATGCTCCGCGAAAGACGGGCTTGCAAACAGAAGTGGCAATGCAATAACAAAATAAGAGAATTTAATTTTTTTCATAACCAATACCTCAATGATCCAACAACACTATGATGTCATTATTGAAATTGATTAACCCGAATACCCGTGTCCGTATGCTCATTATTAATGGACATACAATGATATGACACAATAAAAGAGCGCGGACCCGGGCCGGTTTTGTTCACAAGCAAAAGATATGCGCCACCACCGCCCGCTATACTCACTTCGGGACTAGAAACGCCATCGCCGGAAACCGGATCGGTCGTGCTGATTGCGTTGATTCCTTTAATCATCTGCAAATTTACGAATAAATTAGCTTGTGGCAACGAAGTATCCTGAACACTGGCAACCAAACGGTGCGTATCAGAGGAACAAGTAACTTGCGCATAGCCGGTAAAACTGGCGATATTACCCTCAGGATCCATAGTGGCTCCGGCATCATGCGCATGACTGACCCCTGCAACCCCAAGCGCAGTTAAAGTAAAAATAATGGTTAGTGCTTTTTGAAAAAATAATTGTGCCATGATCGTACCTCATCGATAGCTTTCATACTTAATAACGCCCTTAATGTTCCAATCGCAGGCGTTTTTACACGCCTGCGATCGCCTTGCCTACAATATGGTGCAAATTATTGCGGCCAAACTTGACTACCATTAAAAATAATTGGCATATCCCGGTTGATTTGTGCCGCCGATGGTTTGACTTCAACCACCTGGCCTGTTCCTCCGCAGGAATCCGGTAGAGGATTGGTTTCACTCCGCGTAATGGTCAGTGAAGCCGCACCATCTTCCGGGCGATCATAAGGTGTGCCCAATCCCGCCAGGGTCCACCGATTAACGGTTTCATCACTAAATCCATCAACCGGTGTAATTTCACAAATATCGACGATCGATACATGGAATTTCACGCTGGCTGCGCAAGAGGTTGGTTCGATAATCGCTGCGCTGGTTCTAAAAGGAATAAAGCCTGCCATATCATGTGGCAAGGAATCACCACCGCCGGCCCAGAAACCGGAAACATTGCCATTGGCATCCGTTTTCTCACCTTGAAAGGTAAAGACAGCCTTGCTATATATTTTTGTATTCAGATTTCCCCAGTTTTGGATAAAATCGGTCAATGCACCGGCATGCGGCTGACCATCAACCGTGATGGTTGAATCCACGCCATCGGGAAACACTACGCTGGTACCGATGACATTGATTTCCCCGCAGCCATGACCGACAACAACGTTATTCGTAACTCTGACACCTTCAGCGATAAACGGTACTTCAAGCACAGTATGCGCGAATACATTTTGCCCAATGACTGATATTGCCGCAGCAATCACTGTACCTGCTACAAATTTAATTTTATTATGACTTGCCATTCCAATTCCTCTTTTAGTTAGTTCAGATGAATCTGATACTCTGTTTTTTCTGGTTTTTGCAACCCAATGCAATCTTTGTCTTAAGCTTCTAGAATCTTGAAACCGCAGTTTCACATTGTATTTACCGCATTCAATGTATTCTCAATTACTCTATCCACTGGCTCGATTATCCAACCCCTGAACATAAATTACAATGCGACAAATTGTCGCACCTCGCAATCAAGGATATCGACAGATCAATTTGTATCAGGCTTTTGTGTAAATTTGGGAGTGATGCGACATTTTGTCACATTGATTTTTCAGGCATCGAAAACTAATATTGACAACAGATCGTGTTCGATCAGCCATGTTTACGAAGTATATTGAGCTGCAAAAGGCGGGTTGAATTTTTTGCTATTCGTTCAGAAATATATGATTTGATTTACTTGAAGCATCCCTCCCTTAACCTCCGGTTTATACCGGAGGTTTATTTTGATCATTTTCCAATTGCTGATACTGGATTATCATTTATTCCTTTTTAATAATAACCACCTCTTCAACCACATCACTCTCGTCGTACTGAACCTGAAATGCCATATCGTCACCGCTAAAGGTGATTTCGGTCGGCGTACCAACCAACTCCCAAAGACCTAATGTTGCCACGTTGGCGGCACCATGCAGAAACGCTCTGCCAGCTTTGGTCCCGGTACTATATCCCTGCACAAACTTAAAAATTTCAAACCGCTTGCCGTTTTTGTATTCACTGATCACAGGAGCGCCAAATTCCGAGATTAATTGGGTTCTGGTCACCCCTTCCTTTAATAAATCGATGTCTTTTTTTTCCGGTTGTTTAGCCGCCATGAAAACAGAACACCCTGAAATCACCATTGCCCAAATCAAACACTGCAATGTAAGTAAAAATCTTCTTCTTAATACTAACCTATTTATTGCTAATGAAATCATAGTTCTTATATTGCCTAATTGGTCAATTGTTACAATAAAATGCCGTTATCCGAATCAAAAAAATAATGACCATAATATAAGTTATACATATATATTTTTATTATAAAAAAATGAATAAATATTATTTCTCTTTATATTAGAAAATTGCTATCTTTCGCCCCTGTCAATTTTGCGACTATTCGATGTAAATCGAGTTATACAATCCAAACAGTTAACTGAACATCGTTTAATTTATTAAAAAATAAAAATTTTAGTGATCGTACCCCATTACGAGGTAATTCATGCAGGAGAATAAAGTGAAATTTATTTGGTTTTTTTTACACATCGTCGCATTGAGTGCATTTATCGAACCGATTCAGGCGGCTTCAAGCAATCCGCCATTGATTGAAGGTGGAATGGATAAATCAAGTGTTGTGCGGATTGCTCAAACAGGTATCGCAGATTTAAAAACAGCTGCCGATAAATCAGTCGATCACTCAAAGTCATTGCCAGCCATCGTGCCGGAATCAAAGTCGGATGCAAACAAACAACTAGCCAGTTATTATCGGCGATCGGATGGTTATGCGACCAATCCGGAATCGGATCCGCCGCGCTATGTACGTCGCTTAAGCGATATAGGGATCCCTGCGCTTAGTGATTTAACCTGGTTGGATGTCGGTCTGGAACATCGCACGCGTTATGAATGGCGTAATAATGACATTCGGCGCATTGAAGGTGGCGAGGATAATCCGATATTTCTACGGCATCGTGCATGGATAGGTATTAGAGATATCCTGGATCCATTCCGGTTTGCAGTAGAGTTTCAGGATTCAAGAGTGGTTAATAATAAACATGCCATCACTGATCAGGAAAGAAATGAGTATGATCTACTGAATGCCTATGGCGAGTTATTTTTCAAAAAAGGACTTGGGGTCGACGATCGGAATCAGGACCGACCTATTCGCTTTCGCGTAGGCCGGATGGCCTATGAAACAACCGATAGGCGTTTTATCGCGCGCAATGAATGGCGCAATACCACCAATACATTTGAAGGCTTTCGCTTAAATCTGGGACGCGATGTCAATGACTGGGAGCTTGATCTATTTGGCCTGCAACCTGTCAGGCGCCTGCAAACAAAATTTGATGTAGCTAATGATCACTTATGGTTTTTTGGTGCTATCGGCCACTGGCGCAAATGGTCTGACATCGTCACCATACAACCGTATTATATGGGTCAGAAGCAATCGGCTGATCCGAATGGCTTTACCGCCACCAATCAGTTAGATCGGGAAATCCATATGCCGGGATTCCGTGCATACGGTAAGGTGGGTAATTTCTTTGATTTTGATGCCAGTTATAACCATCAGCTCGGATATAGCGGCCCATTGAGACAAGATGCGCAAGGGTATACTGTTGAAGTGGGACGGACTTTTGAACATCCATGGAAGCCTCGTCTGACGGGGTTTTATGGTTATGCCAGCGGCGATCGTGATCCTAATGACGGCGTCGATAATCGCTTTGATCGTTTTTTTGGATTTGCGCGACCTTGGTCTGCTGATCACTATGTTGTTTATGAAAACCTCAAGGCTCCTAAAATCCGCTTTGATCTTCAACCGATGCAGAAAATAGGATTTGAACTGACCTATGCCTGGTATTTTCTGGCCAGCAAACGGGATCGCATGTTCGATATTCTGGACGGCAACATCAGCAATACCATTAAGGATCCTGGGTTTAATCGCGATCGAACCGGACAAAGCGGGGATTATGCCGGTCATTCCCTGGAAGGACGCATCCGTTATCAAGTAACACCCAAAATCAACGCTGTTATCGGATACACTCACTTTACCGCTGAAGATTTCGTGAAAAACCGCATTGCAGCAAGCCCATCCTGTGCAAGCGGTAACATACACCCCTGTGTTGACCATCGCTCGGGCAATACCGATTTCCTGTATTTCGAAGTATTAATCAGCTTGCTATAAACCGCCCCGAAAATCTTTCAGACTCAAACACCTTAAGCCAAGTCAACATTCATATAAAAATCAGTTTATCCGAGAATTCGCTATGCGCGATCTTTTCCAGGTACTTTCTGGCCCTTTCGCCCACCCCTGCACCATGTTGCAAATAAGACTGCGCGGCCAATTTAGGTGAATAATTACTGACGATATAACCCTGATCTTTAATTTCTGTCGAAGAAAGTGAAGTTACCGCCAATTTCCCTTTACTTAATTTAATAACGAGCAGCTTCTTTCCGCTTGAAGCAACAATTAATGCTGTATTTCGATGCTGATTGATAATAACAGTAGGTTGCATGGCAATAAAAAGCTTTGAAGTAATCAATAACTACGAATCAGGTTCATCGAATCGAATTATCAACAATATTAAAAGTTTTCATAGCGGTTGATATCGAATATACCCGCTATCAAAGGTTGTCTCTCGCTCTGCCAAGCAGTAAAGTCATGTAGAATTTCCCAAAATTGCGGATGTGTACGCCGTATCCCCCAAGTTTCCACAATATACTCGAAATGCTCCATTTTCTCTGCGTTACCAAGCAATGTGACAAATTCCCCGATTTGAGCGACAGGCACATCAAAGATAAAATTAGGATAGCTTCCGGTGATACCCGGATATATTGTAAGTTGATCTTTCTCAGGCTGATACCGTAATTCTTCCCCCAGAATAAAAGCAACATTGCTATGCGCGCGGTCTCGCAGCAACGAATACACAGTGCGCTCATTTTTCTCATTTGTGACGCGTATAAATGTCACTTCCGGCAATTGCTTGATGCCACTCAGCCCGGCCGCAGGTCGTGCTGCAAGGTTAGATAAAGCTGCATCTGCGCTTTGCACCCACTGTGGTTCATCCGGCCGACTGCAATTTGAGTTCTGGCAACGATTCAGTGGATCGGATGGCATAGTATTGACAGATTGAAAACGAGCAAGAATTCTATGGGCTAATTCTTGCTTCGGATTTTCTGTGGTAAAAATTTCTGCCGATGGCGATTCATCGTCAATCCTTTCGTAAACAATCCCGAACTTCAGCTTACCTAAATCCTGATACCAATCATGCAAAATGGCTTCACGTTGACCGGCCGGCATCAAGCGCATGAAGTTATGTTCCGAACCGTTGCGTATCACGTCGAAATACAGTCGGGTCAACAGTTGATGCGCAACGTTACCGAATACATCGAAATTAACCACAAGTTCATAGTAAGTTCGTTCAAGCAATGGATAATCCATTAACCATAGTGTCTGCGGAATATCGCCAACAAGCCCCCCAACCACCGAAGCGCTATTATGGTGACGGAAAATAGTCAATAAAGCATTTTTATTCTTACCAGCACCATCCCAGATATGCGCGAGCGAAGCGCCTTGCGGTTGTTGCGATACATACTGATTCTGACGCAACGCCTGATAGTCATTATGTCGTTTAAGATAATGCAGCCAGTTTTTACCCATTTTAAGCAGATTATCATTTTGTCCTGGCATTGCCAGCAAAGGAATAGCTTCGCGTTGATAAGCGGTATTAGTTACAAAAAGATCGGACTCTGGATCCTGAAACAGTGTCCAGAAATGGTCTCGTATTACATCGGTAGCAATCTGTCCACGGCAAACCGGTCCATGAATGAAAGTACGCACGAAATATTCCGCATCATCCAACATAAACTGATAGCGGGCGTAAGCCGGAATATCGACGAACGTCACAAATGGATTGGCACGCTCTGTATAACTGTAACCTGGCAAATTTCCCATCGGCCAGGGTTTATTAAAAAAAAGTGCATTGATTCGTTGTTGTTTTTCCTGGTGCAGTGGATAAGGAATACGCCGCTTGTGCACGATGCTGCCAGTAATCGGGCGCAGGCGATAAAAAAACGGCCCCATGGGATCGTCATTCGGATTGACGGTGACAATCGGTTCGATATCCGTACCCGATGGTGTCGATGAGCGCAATATCTCAAAGAAACGAGGCGCTCCCTCCAGTTCAGGAAAGTACAGAGATGCCACAAACAGATGTTCGAACAACCAGCGTGCCACAAGCTTGTTGCGATTTTCATTCTGATTGAAAAACATCTCCCACTCTTCAATTACCTTTTTTTCATCGCTTGTAAGGATGACAGGTTCATCCGGAATCACTGCCCCTTGCTTGACCCAGCCAGCCAAGAGGGAATATTCCTGGTCGCTAAGGCCGGTTACTGCAAACGGCATGCCACTGAGGGGGTATTCATGCGCATAATCTGTAAATTTTTCACTAGAGGCACACTGATTTTTCCGGCTAATGCCCAATTCTATGGAATCCGGCAATTTACTGTTCGCTGGAAAAGGAAACTGCTTTGCCAGAGAAATCATGCTAGATATTAACGCTTCCGACTGTTTATTCTCAGCGTGCAACACAGAATAAAAACCACGCTCACGCCAACCGGAAATAGTCTGTTCATCGAAACCCAATCGAGTAGGCTGCATCGCCTCAGTCCGTGCGCCCCCGTAGATTGATTCACGGAAAGCACCGCGCAACAACCCTTCTGCACCTTCCAGATTAAGCTGGCACGGCGCATCGTAACAACTGTGACATGTCACACATTTTTTCTCAAGAATCGGGCGGATTTCTTCAGCATAGGAAACAGGATTTTCGGCGGGCGCTGGCAAAGCAATCGGAGTCGGTGCAGGCGCAATGCTGGAAAATAGAGTGTTATTAATTTGACATGCAGGCAATAAAAAAAACAAACTTACAAAATACATGCATGGACGAAACATCCGCATGAATGAACCCCATATGGTGAATTGATCGAAGAAACCCTGATTTATCGTTGCTTAAAGGAATCGTTAATCATGCTTCTGACGGTTCCAGAAAGTCATCTCTGACACAACCTCATGAACTTAATAGCGTTATGGAAGCTCAGTAATGGATCTCAAATCATAAAACTTAATCCAGTACAGCCGTCGCCGGCGTATATTCCAATTTCAAATCGCGCGCTACTGCTTCATGCGTCAATCGACCTTGACAAACATTCAGGCCGTTACGCAAATGCGCATCTTCCATTAGCGCCTTACGGTAGCCTTTATTGGCAAGTGCCGCCACAAACGGCAAGGTTGCATTATTCAATGCGAAAGTGGAAGTCTTGGCAACCGCTCCCGGCATGTTGGAAACACAATAGTGCACCACGCCATGGACAGTAAAAAGAGGGTTGGCTAACGTAGTAGGTTTGGAAGTTTCAAAACACCCCCCTTGATCAATCGCAACATCGACCAAAACAGCACCGCGATTCATGCGTTTAACCATTTCATGCGTCACCAGCTTAGGTGCTGCGCCTCCCGGCAGTAATACGGCACCTATAACCAGATCTGCACTTGAAACAAGCTCTTCCAGTGCATCCACGGTTGAAAAGACGGTATTGATTCTGGAACCATACTGGAAATCCAATTGTTGCAGGCGATGGATCGATTTATCCAGGACTGTAACATGCGCTTCCACACCCATGGCAATACGTGCGGCATTGGTACCAACCACACCCCCACCAATGACTACGACTCGCGCAGCAGGAACACCGGACACTCCTCCAAGCAGCATGCCGCGGCCGCCTTGATCCAGTTCCAATGCATGGGCACCCGCTTGAATCGCCATGCGTCCGGCTACTTCACTCATCGGCGCCAGCAGTGGCAAACCACCGAAGCTATCGGTAACGGTTTCGTAAGCAACGGCGATACAGCCGGAATCTATCAATCCTTGAGTTTGTACCGGATCGGGTGCAAGATGCAGATAAGTGAATAGCACTTGACCTTGACGCAGCAACGAAATCTCATTAGGTTGCGGTTCCTTGACCTTAACAATCAAATCCGCTTGGGCATAAATCTCCTGCGGCGTCTCCACGATCTCCGCGCCTGCACTTTGATACTTGCCATCATCCAAATCAATCTGTATTCCGGCATTCTTTTGCACCATGACCTGATGGCCATGCGCAACCAGCTCGCGCACTGCAGTTGGTGTCAGCCCCACACGGGATTCATGGATTTTAATTTCCTTCGGTACACCGATACGCATTTGATTTACCAATCCTATTCACTAAATGATTCCACCATTGACACCAATATTTTGCCCTGTAACCCAGCGTGCTTCATCACTCGCTAGAAACAACACCACCTGGGCAATATCATCCGTTGCACCGATTCCCCCCAGTGCAGCCATTCCGGACATACGCGCTATGTCCGCTGCAGTTTTTCCCGTGCGGAATAACTCCGTATCTACAGGGCCGGGTGAAACGATATTGGCAGTGATGCCGCGCTTTCCTGCTTCACGAGCAAAAATTCGCGTCAACTGTTCCACAGCAGCTTTGGTCGCGGCATACGCACCGTATTTAGGTAACATCAAGCGCGTCACGGTACTGGAGATAGTGACAACGCGACCATGATCCGCCAGTTTAGCGGCCGCTTCACGCAAGGTATAAAAAACGCTCTTGAAATTGATATCGACGATGCGCTCGAATTCTTCGTTGCGGATTTCAGAAATTTCCTTAAACAGCAGGATTCCAGCGTTATTGATAAGAATATCGATTTGATTAAACTGTTCAGCGGCTGCAGTGAAAAGCTTTTGTACCGCAGCCGGATCACTGACATCGGCCTGCACCGCACTGCATTCGCCGCCTACCTTGACAATAGCCGCACAAACTTTATCTGCCGCCATTTTGTTTTCTACATAATTGACGACAACCTTTGCCCCCGCACGGGCTAGGGTAAGCGCAATTTCCGCTCCAATTCCCCGGGCAGAACCCGTAACAATCGCTACTTTTCCATGTAAGGAATGCATCGCAAATTTTTACCAGGAGACAGTGTGCATAACCGATTTACTTGGATTGGCCATAGCTTTTAAGGAATTTCACGATACTCTGATGATTTTGTTTTTCAGCCCAAGCCAAGGCATTGTCGCCATGCTCATTTTTAACCGTCAAATCTGCACCATTCTCGAGTAGCATGGCAACCGTATCCAAATGATTCTCTCTGGCCGCCATCATCAACGCTGTCGTCCCATTGTCCGTTGCCGAATTAATATCGGCACCGCCGCTCAATAACAACCGGATGATCTGCGAGTGCCCGCCGGATGCGGCGTAGATTATAGGGTTCCATCCGTCATGATTGATTTCCGCACCCTTGATATAGAGTTGTTTTACCAGCTCGGTTTGGCCCTGGTAGCTAGCCAACATAATGGCTGTTTCACCATAACCGTTCCGAATATCCAGTTTAGCGCCTGCTTCAATCAAGATCTGCGCGAGCTTCAAATTTTTATTTTTTGCGGCAATCATCAGTGGCGTGTAGCCTTCATTATCGGAAATATCAGGATTAGCGCCTTTATTAAGCAATTTAGAGACCTCGAATAAGTTGCCTTTTTCTATTGCCCAGATCAAATCTTCCTGAATACCGGCGGAAACAGTCAGTGGCCAACTGAGAAATGCGATTATGAATAAAGCCAGAATATGCAATCTAAGTAGGTAGGCCATTTCTAGGAATTTTAAATAAATTGAAAAAATTATTTGTGGTAGCAATAGCAATGTCATTTAACTCTGCTGCGCGTAAACGCGCGATCTCTTCCGCGACATGTCGCACAAACGCAGGCTGATTCTGTTTGCCGCGAAATGGCACCGGAGCGAGATAAGGCGAATCGGTTTCAATCAGCATTCTATCTAACTGAATGCTCTTGGCAACCTCTTTTAGTGCAACCGCGTTTTTAAACGTCACGATACCTGAAAATGAAATATAAAAATTCATTGCAATCGCTTGCTCGGCAACTTCGCGGCTTTCGGTAAAGCAATGCATCACCCCCCCTACCTGGCTAGCGCCCTCCTCCCGCATAATGCGTAAAGTATCTGTCGCAGCGGAGCGCGTATGGATGATCAAAGGCTTGTTGACCTCCAGTGCGGCGCGAATATGCTGACGAAAGCGCTCGCGCTGCCATTCCATATCTCCTTGCAGGCGAAAATAATCTAAACCGGTTTCACCGATGGCAATGACTTTGGGGTGATGAGCCAATTTTGCCAATTCATTCGCGTGTGGTTCAATCTCATCCTCGTAATCAGGATGCACACCCACTGAAGCAAACAGATTGTGATGCGCCTCCGCCAATGCACGTACTCGTGGAAAATCAGGCAAATTCACACTGACGCATAACGCATGCGTCACCTGATTTTCCTGCATGTTAATGAGCAGTTGATCAAGATCTTTGGCAAGATCGGGAAAATCCAGATGACAATGAGAATCTATAAACATGGCAGTAAAAGAAGTTAAAAGTTACCGTGCTCCGCGCACTGCGTCAGCCCAGCAATTGGGCGTTTCAAACAAGCGCACCTGCTCTAATCGTAGATGGTTGCCATAGCTATCCCGGTAAGCATCATCCAAAATGTTAAAAGCGATCAGCGCCAGATTCTCCGCGGTAGGCTGAACATCCAGCACAACCGTCTTATGATCTTCAATGGATTGCAAAAATTGCAAAACTTTCTTATCCCCGGAATAAACCAGGAATGCATGATCCCAGTGATCCACCAAAGTGGATTTGGCAATTTGCTTCACTGCGGCAAAATCCATGACCATGCCTTGCTGTGCTACGCCTTCGTCAGCGATAATGTTACCCGACAAAGTAATTTCAATACAATAGCGATGTCCGTGTAAATGTCGGCATTGGCTGTTATGCGTTGAAATGCGATGGCCCGCGTCAAATTCCAACTTGCGTGTGATTAACATAGGTACAATTTTGCTAACGCTAAATAAATGAGATTGTAACATTGCAACCGAAACCTAACTTATTGAATACCATTAATCACAGCCGCGACAGTGCCGGACTCACCTATGTTTATCCGGTAATATCGCGTCGTGCGGGCGGAGTCTCAATCGGAATTAATCTGAATCCTAATAATGCCTGCAACTGGCGCTGCGTATATTGCCAGGTGCCGGAACTTAAGCGTGGCTCGGCTCCTCGCATTGATCTGGGCAGATTGGAATCCGAGTTACAATTATTCTTGCGCGATTTGATTCATGGCGATTTCATGCATAAGCAGGTTCCCCCGGAAGCCAGAAAAATCCACGATATCGCTTTGTCCGGAAACGGTGAACCCACCAGTGCAAAAGAATTTGATCAAGTTATCGAGTTGATTGGTCGCGTCAAGAAAGACTTTGCATTACCGGAAAATTTAAAAATCGTATTAATCACTAACGGTAGCCTAATTTATCGGCCTACTGTACAAGCGGGCCTAAAACAGATGGCTGAATTAAATGGCGAAGTCTGGTTCAAATTCGATCGCGCATTGGCAACAGCGAGACAATACATCAACAATACATCGATCAGCCTGAGGAAAATCAATGATCATCTGCGAATAACCACTTCATTATGCCCCACCTGGTTGCAAACTTGTGTTTTTCAAATAAATGCCATGCCCCCTGCCGAAGAAGAAATAGTCGCCTATTTGAACTTCTTGCAACAACTGATTAATAATAAAATTCCACTCAAAGGAGTTTTATTGTATGGCATAGCGCGACCCTCCCTGCAACCCGAAGCAGTGCAACTATCAACCGTGGATGAATCCTGGCTAAGCGCATACGCAAAAAGAATTGAAGCGTTGGGTATAGCAGTGAAAATTAATCCATAGGATCATCATTCGAATTTTTTGCTGTGACGATGCATTGAACTTAATGTAGCCAATTTACAACAAAATGAAGTCCCTTGATATTAATCAATATTTATATTCTATATAACTGATATTAATGTAAAACACGAGCAAGTATCCGATCAGAATCTATAAAGAGATTATATCCGGACTTTAAGAAAAGTGCTTATCGCTTATAATGGCAACCCAGATTGTTCAAGAAGTACTCTGCCAGCAACAATGTTTGCCTCTGTAACACCGTATTCACCCCAATAACAGGAGTTTTGTAATGAGTTCATCGCGCATGTCTTCTTTTTCAGCAGAGCCTTCCGCTGAGTTAAGAATACATTGGATAAAAAAAATGCAACATAGGTTATTCAATATCGGCTTTAGTATTACTGCTGCTATGTGCTTGGTTTCTCAAGCCTATGCAACAAACCCGGCGCCCGCAAGCGCCGGCTCGCCTCCCCTCGCAGCACCGCAAGCTGCTGCAGGTCAATTCGATATGTCGAAGGTACCTCCGGTCAGTCCGGCATCACGTCCCGGCTTATTTATGTTACCTCCTGCAGGTCCTGGCTATTTTTCACTATGGGATTTAATTACCGGCAATAAGCGTGAAAAACCACCCGTTGCACCCTACGCGCCATTTGCGCTCTTAACCACGCCGGCATATGACATAGACTTTCGTTATCTGGACAATCCGGAGCATGAAAAAGACCTGTTTGATCCGGTTAAGAGAATTCACTTAGCCAGCGATTGGTTGCTATCCTTTGGCGGAAGCTTCTGGTATCGCTACACTCATGAAACCGACAGCCGATTGAATGCGGAAGGTACTAATAACGATTTCCATCTGCTACGTACACGTTTTCACGCAGATTTATGGTATCGCGATCGTGTGCGCTTATTTGCAGAACTGATTGACGCACGCGCTTTTGGTTCGGAACTGCCTCCGCTGGTAACAGACAGGAATCATGCCGATATTTTAAATATGTTTGCCGACATCAAGCTGGCTACCGTTAATAATGGTCCGGCATACATTCGTGTCGGTCGGCAAGAGCTTATGTATGGCTCACAAAGACTGATCTCCACGCTGGATTGGGTTAATACGCGCAGAACATTCCAAGGTGTGAAAGCTTTCTGGCGTACGGCAGAATGGGATCTGGATGCATTCTGGATGCGCCCGATGGTTATTGAGAAAGGTAATGTCGATAATTGGGATACGCAGCAAAACTTTTTTGGCTTGTGGGCGACGAATAAGCCAAAACCTGGGCACTTAATCGATCTTTACTTCCTGAGCTTAATCAATGACCGTAATCTTGCAGCGACTAATGTGCTTGCAGGAAATATTCTACAAGGCAATGCGGATACGCATACGATTGGTGGTCGCGTTGCTGGAAATTTTGACAATTTCTTGTACGAACTGGAAGGAATGTATCAGTTCGGTCAGCGCTCCAATCTCGATATTTCCGCTTTTGCGGTAGCAACCGGCCTTGGTTATCGTTTACCGCTAC
The DNA here is from genome assembly GCF_001455205.1 of Nitrosomonas ureae. Classification (NCBI taxonomy): domain Bacteria; kingdom Pseudomonadati; phylum Pseudomonadota; class Betaproteobacteria; order Nitrosomonadales; family Nitrosomonadaceae; genus Nitrosomonas; species Nitrosomonas ureae. The sequence continues at coordinate 2,706,860 of NZ_CP013341.1, read as the reverse complement.
CGATGAATCCGCAAGGCTGGATACGTTATGATTTTGCATCCGGCGATAGCAACTCTAAAGATGGCAGAAGCAACACATTCAATCAGTTGTTTCCATTCGGGCATTACTATCTAGGTTTCCTGGATCGCGTCGGGCGCCAAAATTTACATGACATCAACGCTCAATTTACTATGCAGCCGATGCCATGGATAACATTCATTACGCAATACCACCGTTTCTATTTGGCTAACAACCGCGATTTTTTATATAACGCTGCTGGTCTGGCAACACTACAGGATGTCACAGGTCAGTCAGGCAGTCATATCGGAGATGAACTGGATTTCCGCCTTAATCTCCACATAAATCGTCATCAGGATGTATTAGTGGGGTATTCAAAAATGTGGCGCGGTGAATTTCTGGATAAACAAAGACCGGGAATTTCCCCTGATCTTTTCTATGTTCAATACAATATTCGTTTCTAGT